>DATNKH010000101.1:0-2258 GCA_035603475.1 Thermoanaerobaculia bacterium | reverse complement strand
CCGCCGGTGCCCGCCACGCCGCCGGCCGCGCCGCTCGAGGTGACCGTCGACTTCAACCAGGAGTGCTGGGTGGAGGCGGTGGTCGACGGCGGCAGCCGCCGCGCCGAGGAACGCAAGGCGGGCGAGTCGATGCAGATCGAGGCCAAGCAGAGCGTCGTCTTCGCCAAGCTCGGCAACGCCGCGGCGGTCGACATCCAGGTCAACGGCTACCCCTATCCGCTGGACAAGCAGCCCGGCGACGTCATCAAGAACCTCAAGATCGACCTCGACACGGTGCGGGCCCTGAAGGCGAAAAAAGAGGGCCACTGAGGTGGCGGTCGCCGCGAACCCCCTGGTGCAGGAGGTCCTCTCCGGCGGCAACCGCCAGCTGCTCGAGCTGGCCGCCAGCGGCTTCCTGCCCCTGCCTCCCGAGCAGCTGCTGCCGCTGCAGGTCACCCTGGCGCGGGGCGCCGACGCCGAGATCCGCGAGCGCGCCACCGAGTGCCTGCGCGGCATGGACGCGCGGGTGGCCGCGAACTTCCTGGGGCAGGCGGCGGGACCTGCGGAGCTCGCCTTCTTCGCCGCCGAGGTCAGCCACCCGCTGGTCCTCGAGACCATCCTGCGCCGCCGGGACGTGCCGCGCCAGATCCTGGTGGACCTCGCCCGCCGCCTGCCCGGCGACCTGCAGGAGCTGCTGCTGCTGCGCCAGGACGCCATCGTCGAAGAGCCCGCGATCCTGTTCGCGCTCGAGGACAACCGCCAGCTCACCCCCTACACCCAGCGCCGCATCCAGGAGTACCGCGAGCACCTGCTGCCGCAGAAGAGCCCCGCGGTCCGGGCCGCCTTCGCCGAGGCCGCGGAGCGGCTGACCGAGGAGGAGCTCGAGGAGGCCATCGCGGCCGTGCGCCAGGTGCCTGCCGAGGGCGAGATCGAGGACCACACCGGCCTCTCCGAGGGGCAGATCCGGATGCTCACCGTGCCGCAGCGGCTGCGCCTCACCCGCGGCGCTTCGAGAGTGATGAAGCAGATCCTGATTCGCGATCCGAACTCGCAGGTGGCGATCGCCGTCCTGCAGCACAACAGCTTCTCCGAGCAGGAGATGGAGCAGGTCGCGCGCAGCCGCTCGCTGGCCGAGGAAGTGCTCACGGAGGTGTCGAAGCGACGCGAGTGGGTCTCGCGGTATACCATCTGCCGGGCGTTGATCACCAACCCGAAGACGCCGGTGGCGCTCTCGGTGCGGTTGCTGCCCAAGATGTCGGTGCGCGATCTCAGGCTGGTGTCGCGAGACCGGAACGTCGCCGACGCGGTTCGCACCAGCGCGACGCGTTTGTATACAATCAAACAAAAGTAAACCGTCGCTGGGGGACCTTACAGGACGCGCCGATGGCGATCGATTTCTATGCCGTCCTCGCGGTGGCCAAGACCGCGACCGACGACCAGATCCGGCAGCGCTTCCGGCAGCTCGCCCGCGAGCGGCATCCCGACCGCTTTACCGGCGAGGAGAAGCAGGCGGCCGAGCTGAAGTTCCAGGAGATCACCCAGGCGTTCAACGTGCTCTCCGACCCCGAGCTGCGGCGCCAGCACGACATGGCCCTGGAGCGCCGCCAGGAGGTCCCCTCGGACCCCAAGGTGGTGGCGCGCGTCTACCTGCAGCGGGGAGTCAGGGCGTACAAGGAGAAGAACCTGGTCGAGGCGGCCGACAACTTCGACCGCGCCACCAACGCCGATCCATCCAGCGCCCAGGCCTGGTACAACCTGGCCCTCACCTGCAGCCAGAACAGCCACAACCCCACCTGGCTGGCGCGCGCGGCGGCCGCGATCGACCGCGCCTGCGAGCTCGAGCCGATGAACCCGGGCTACTGGAAGGTGGCCGGGCGCATCCTGGCGCTGTGCGGCTACGCCGAGCGGGCGGTGGCGGCCTATCGCAAAGCGATCGATTGGGGAGAGGACGACCCGGCCATCCACCGCGCCCTCGAGGACCTGTCCCGGTCCCCGCGGCGCGGCCCCTTCGGGAAGCCCAACTGATGCTGCGCGTCCGAGCGTGCGGGCTCTCCGACGTCGGTCTGACGCGCGTCCACAACGAGGACTACTTCGAGATCGATCCGCGTCACCGCCTCTACGTGGTCGCCGACGGCATGGGCGGGCACAGCGCCGGCGAGGTGGCGGCGCAGATCGCGGTCAAGGCGATCCACGACTTCATCGAGAAGTCGGTCGGCCGCGACGCCACCCGGTCGCTGCGCGGCTTCCAGTCCATGGTCTCCGCGGGCGCCGGCGGCGGC
>DATNKH010000100.1:0-4253 GCA_035603475.1 Thermoanaerobaculia bacterium | reverse complement strand
CCGGGAGCTGCGGCCGGCTCTCGTCCGGCGGCCGGCATTCCTCCGGTGGCAGCCGCCGCGCCGGGAACCGCCGCCCTGGACGCTTCGCCAGGGGTGGCCGCCGGGGTGATCCGCATCGGCATGAGCGCCGCCTTCCAGGGCACCAATGCCGGCCTCGGCACCGAGTATTACCGGGGCAGCCAGGCCTATTACCAGGAGGTCAACGCCCGGGGCGGCATCGCCGGCCGGCGCATCGAGGTGGTGGCGCTCGACGACCATTACGATCCGATCCCGACGATCCGCAACACCATCCAGCTGGTCGAGAAGGACCGGGTCTTCTGCCTGTCCAATTACGTCGGCACGCCGACCCTCACCCGCGCCCTGCCGGTGATCAAGCGCTACGCCGGGGACGACCTGCTGCTGGTCGGCGACCTGACCGGCGCCCAGCCGCAGCGCGAGCCTCCCTATGCCTCGCAGGTGTTCAACATCCGCGCCTCCTACCGCCAGGAGATGATGGCGCTGGTCGAGCGGCTGTGGACCGCCGGCGTCCGCCACTTCGGCGTCTTCTACCAGATCGACGCCTATGGCCGCAGCGGCACCGACGGCGTGGCGCGCGGCCTGGCGCGGCACGGCGCGCGCATCGCCGCCGAGGCCACCTACCGCCGCGGCGCCGCCTTCGACGCCGACATGAGCGTGGCGGTCAAGCACCTGCGCGACGCCGGCGTCGAGGCGGTGCTCTGCACCGGCGCCTATCAGGCTTGCGGCGCCTTCGTGCGCACGGCGCGCGACCTGGGCTGGACGGTGCCGATCAGCAACGTCTCGTTCGTCGGCAGCGAATCGATGAGCCGGCTGCTGCTCGAGCACGGGCGCAAGACCGGGCGCGACTACACCGCGCGCCTGGTCAACTCGCAGGTGGTGCCGAGCTACGCTCCGGACAGCCCGCTGCCCGGCGTGCACCTCTACCGCAGCCTCATGGACAAGTGGCAGCTCGAGTTGCCGGCGCCGCTCCGCGATCCCAAGTACCGCGTCGAGCCCTACAGCTTCATCAGCTTCGAGGGCTTCATCAACGCGCGGGTGATCGTCGAGGGGCTGCGCCGCGCGGGACCTGCTCCGAGCCGCCGGAGCTTCAAGGCGGCGCTCGAATCGATCGGCCAGCTCGATCTGGGCATCGGCGCTCCGCTCGCCTTCGGACCGGACCGCCACCAGGGGCTCGACGAGGTCTACTTCACGCGGCTCGCAGGCGACGCCTGGGTGCCCGTCGACGACTGGAGCGCGGTGATCCATGTCTGAGCCGGCCGGCCTGCCCGAGATCCCCGAGACCCCGGACCGTCCGGTGCCGGCGGCGCATCCGGATCGCGCCCGCGAGGAGCTGCCGCAGATCCCGCAGCGCCCGCCGGCATCCGCGTCCGACCTGTACGACGAGCCTCCGGCTGCCGCCGCCGCCGAGCTGGCGCCGGCATCGCAGCGGTCGCAGGCATCGCCGCCAGCCCGCACGGTCCGCGGCCTGGGGCTCACCGGCAAGATCCTGCTCTTCCTCGGCGTGCTGCTGCTGACGCTGACTGTGGTGGCGGCGCTGGTCATGACGCTGACCTTGCGCCGGCAGATCCGCGGCGAGTTCCAGTCCAAGGGCGAGGCGATCGCCCGCAGCCTGGCCAACTCCGGCGTCGACCTGATCCTCAACCGCGACGCTTCGACCATCCAATCCCTGGTGGACCAGTTCGCGGACATCGAGGGCGTTGCCTACGTGCTGGTCTACAGCCCGCAGAAAGAGGTCATCGCCCACACCTTCGCGCCGTTCATGCCCTCCGGGCTGATCGATCAGAACGAGGTGCCGGGCGAGCGCGCCAGCCAGGCGAAGCAGATCGTCATGGCCGACCCGGCGACCGGCAGGCCGCGCTCCATCCTCGACGTCGGCGTCCCGGTGCTCGCGGGCCAGCTCGGCACAGTGCGCGTGGGGATGGACCTCGATCTGATCGACGCCGCGGCGCTGCGCTCGGCGTCGTCGCTGGTGGCGCTGCTGGTGGCGCTGGCGCTCGCCGCCTTCGCGATCGGCTGGTTGCTGGTGCGGCGGCTGGTGCGGCCGATCGAGGCGCTGGCGGAGACCGCCCGGCGGGTCGGCGAAGGCGACCTCACCCGGCTGGCGCCGGTCGCCTCGAGCGACGAGATCGGCGTGCTCGCCGGCACCTTCAACGAGGCTGTCGTCCAGCTGCGCCGGCAGGTGCTCACCGAGGCGGACCGCGACCGCGAGCGCCGCGAGCGCGAGCAGCTGCAGGGCAACATCAGCCGGTTCCTGAGGGTCACCACCGAGATCGCACAGGGCGACCTGACGCGGCGCGGCGAGGTGACCTCCGACGTGCTCGGCTCGGCGGTGGACTCGATCAACGTCATGGTCGAGGAGATCGCCGAGATCCTGGCGGGCGTGCGGCAGGCGGCCGACACGGTGACCGGCGCATCGCGCGAGATGATCGAGGCGGCCGACCAGATGGTCACCGGCACCCAGGCCCAGAGCGACGACGCGCGGCGGGTCGGCGCCGAGGTGGCGGAGGTGACCCAATCGGTGCGGGAGGTGTCGCGGACCGCCGAGGCATCGGCAGGGGCCGCCCGCCAGACCCTGACCGCCGCCGACCAGGGGCGCACCGCCGTGGTCGACACGCTCGGCGGCATGCAGCGCATCCGCGCCGAGGTGCAGGGCATCTCGCGCCGCATCAAGGGGCTGGGCGACCGCTCGCTGGAGATCTCGGAGATCGTCGACACCATCACCGGCATCGCCTCGCAGACCAACCTGCTGGCCCTGAACGCCGCCATCGAAGCGGCCGGCGCCGGCGAGGAAGGGGCGCGGTTCGCGGTGGTGGCGGACGAGGTGCGGCGGCTGGCCGAGAGCTCGTCGCGGGCGGCGCAGCGCATCGCGGCGCTGATCAAGCGCGTGCAGTCCGACATCCAGGAAGCGGTCGCGGCGATGGAGACCGGCACCCGCGAGGTGGAGACGGGCTTCCAGGTGGCGCAGCAGGCACGCGAGCGCCTGGGCGAGATCTCCAACCTGTCCCAGGTCTCGGCCGAGCTGGCGCAGCAGATCTCCGCGGCCGCCCAGGTGCAGGTCGCCGGCGTCGAGCGGGTGGCGCAGGGCGTCGTCTCCATCTCCACGACCGCGGATGCCACCGCGCGCTCGGTGGCCGAGGGCCGCGGCATCGCCGACCGCCTCGGCCGGCTGGCCCGCGAGCTGACCGAGAGGCTGGCGCGTTTCCGGCTCGGCTGATTCCGCGCCGGTCGTGCCCGGAGAGCGCATCGCGGTGGACAGGCCGGAGGAGAGCCAGGGACCGGTGGACCGGGTCGTCGGCGACCTGCTGGGCAGCTTCCTCGAGGAGGCGCACCGGGCGGCGGCCGGGATCGCCGCCACCCTGGCCGAGCCGGCGCCCGACGCCGCCGGCCGGCTCAAGCTCCTGACGCACCGGCTGCGCGGCTCGGCGGCGATGTTCGGGTTTCCGCGGCTGTCACGGCTGGCCGGCGCCATGGAGGACGTGGTCGAGGCGCTGCAGGCCGGCGGAGCCGGAGATGACGCGGCGGAATTGCCCGCCGGGGGCGCCGGCACTGCGGCGGGCACCGCGGGCATTGCGGGCCCGCTCGACGGCCTCGGAGCCCCCGGCCGGCGCTTCCTGGACGCGGCGGCGGCGGCGCTGGCGCGGACCCTCGGCGACATCGCCGCGGGCGGGGACGACGATGCGGCCGATCTCGCGGCGGCGGGCGGCGCCGCGTTTGCCTCCGCGGACCTCGCCGAGGACGGCATCGCCACGGAGCTGCAGCGCTTCGCGGCGGCGAACCCCGACGTGCTGGAGTACTTCGGTCCCGAGGCCGAGGAGCACGTCGAGGCCATGGCCGCCGCGCTCGTCGAGATCGCGCGGCAGGGCCCGGCGGCAGACCTGGTCGCGACGCTGTTTCGCGCCGTCCACACGCTCAAGGGCGCCGCCTACACCGTCGGCTGCGGCCCCATCGCCCGCCTGACCCACGCCATGGAAGACGTGCTCGCGCCGGTGCGCGGCGGGAGCGGCTGGCGGGACGACGCCCTGCCCGCGCTCTCCGAGGGGGTCGAGGCGCTCCGGCTGCTCGTGGCCGCGGTTACCCGAGCGGAGGGGGCGGGGGGGGCGGCAGGCAGGCCGCTCGCCGCGGCGGCGCGGCGGGCGCTCGACATGCTCGGCGCCGCGCTGCCGCCCGGCGCGCAGCCCGAGGCGCCTCCGGATGCCGCCGCCCTCGGAACGCCCGGCGCGGCCGAGGCCGGCACC
>DATNKH010000099.1:0-9448 GCA_035603475.1 Thermoanaerobaculia bacterium | reverse complement strand
CTGCCCTCGGCGCCGATGTCCTGATCATCGCCCCGCAAGCGCTGCTGCCCGCCGCCCAGGAGCTGGCGAGCTACCGCGCCAGCCAGGGCCTCAAGACGATGGTCCTCGACGTCCAGAACATCTACGACGAGATGACGGGCGGGCTGCAGAACCCGCACGCGATCCATGATTTCCTGGCCTATGCGCACTCGTACTGGAACCCGGCGCCCCGCTACGTCGTGCTGGCGGGCACGGGGACCTTGGACTACAAGAACAACATGGGACTCGGCGGCAACCTCGTGCCGCCGTTGATGATCGCGACCGCGTACGGCCTGTTCGCGTCCGACAACGCCTTCGCCGACATCTACGGGACCGGGATCCCCGACACCGCGATCGGCAGGCTGCCGGTCCGCACCAACACCGACCTGCACAACCTGGTGCAGAAGATCGAGGCCTACGAGGCGGCCCCGCCGGACACCTGGAGCAGCCGCGCCATCCTCGTCGCCGACAGCGCCGAGAACTTCGCCAACGACAGCAGCGTCATCCAGGGCGTCGTGCCGCCTCTCCACCAGGCCGAGCGCATCGACCTCGACTCGCCGCCGCCCGCGGGTGCGCGGCCGACCCTGCTGGCGGACCTGCAGAGCGGCGTCGGCCTCGTCAACTACATCGGGCACGGCGGGCAGAGCCAGCTGAGCTCCACGGGGCTGCTGCTGGCGAGCGATGCGGCGGGGCTGACCAACGGTCCCCGGCAACCGATCCTGACCGCCCTCAGCTGCACCATCAACCGCTTCGAGCTCCCCGGCATCCCGTCGCTCGGCTCCGCTTTCGTGGCGCAGCCGAGCGGCGCCGCGGCGGCCGTGTGGGCCCCGAGCGGCCTCTCCATCTCGGACGCCGCCAAGCTGCTCGGCCAGAAGTTCTATCTCGAGCTGGGACGGGGCCAGGGGACGAGCCCGCAGCGGCTGGGCGACGTCGTCCAGCGCACCCTGCGCGACTTCGCCACCGCCGGCGGGAACCCCGACGTGCTCCGCATCTACGAGCTGCTGGGCGACCCGGCGCTCCTCGTCAAGCCGGGCGCTCTGCCGCCGTCAACGATTGGCGGCGCCAGCTCGAGCCGCGAGTAGCCGCCCTCATTCCTTCTTCTCCGCCTCCCCCGGGTCCGGTCCGCTGTCGAGCTCGGCGGCCGCCTCGGGGGTGAGGTGGATCCGGGGCGAGGCGGTGTCGAGCCACAGGTCGCCGGCACGCCGGTAACCGTGCGCGCGCAGCATCGGCACCACGACGTCCACGTCTCCCCAGAGCTGCAGGACCGCGTCGGGCCGGCGCACGTCCAGCAGGTAGCGGTAGTCCCACTTGACGTGACCGGGAACGTAGTCCTCGAAGCTGTCCTCGTCGAGCTGGCTGGCGGGCTTGCCGTGCGCGATGCGGCGGTCGTTGTAGCCCAGGGTGTCGACCAGCCGGAAGTCGCTGAAGTAGGCGGGGGTGCCGGCCCACACCACCGCCACCGAGGCGGCGGGCTCGGCGATGCGCTGCAGCTTGTGCACCAGGTCGAGCAGCGCCGCGTAGCGGTCCGCGTGGGTCGGACGGTTCACCGCGGTGAACGTCTTCCAGCTCTCCTCGAGGTCCTCCTGCCGCCACAGCCCGTTGGCCGCCAGCAGCGCGGCCACGGTCGCCGCCAGCAGCGCGTAGCGCAGCGGGAGGGGCTCGCCAGCGGCGGTCGGTGCGGCCCGGGGCCGGCCGGCGGCCACCGCGTCCCCCTCAGACCCCGCCGACTGCAGGCGCCGCAGCCGCCGTAGCCGCCGCAGCCGCCGATGGACAGCCGACAGGGCCTGGTTGGCCAGCGCATTGAACAGCACGAAGACCTGCGGCATCGCGAAGGCGACGAAGCGGTTGGCCGACACCTCCTCCTCCCAGGCGTCGCCGCCGACGTAGACGCTGTAGGCGCAGCAGAGCATGAAGAGCATCGCCGGCAGCGCCAAGCGGCTGCCCCACTCCCGGTCGCGGCGCGCGCCGGCGGCGGGCAGCGCCAGCGGCGCGATGCCGATGCCCACCGCCAGCAGCAGCGGCCAGTGCGCCCGCCACGTCGCGAGCATCGTGCTCATCCCCTGCAGCAACCGCACCGTCAGCGGGACGCCGCCCAGCTTGAGGTAGTAGGTGTTCGGCAGCAGGTCGTGGAAGTAGACCCAGCGGAAGATCTCATAGCCGCCGGCCGCCGCCGCCAGCATGGCCGCCCCCAGCAGCCAATGCCGCCCGGCCCGCGGCCCGCCGCGCCGCAGCCCGCCGTGAGCGATCACCCAAGCCTGCACGGCGACCACCAGCGGCGCCATGTCCAGGCGCGTCAGCACCGCCAGCGTGCACACCGCGAACAGTGCCAGGTGGCGGTCCCGCCGCCCGTGCACGATGTCGAGCGCCAGCAGGACCATGCCGGTGGTCAGCACCGCCTGCAGGCCGGTCTCCATGCCGATCAGGGCCCAGTGGGCGAGCGGCAGGTAGAAGGCGGTCAGCACGCACGCCGGCGCCCAGTGGCGCGCCCCCGGCCGCGTGAAGTGGCGCAGCACCAGCCGCCGCACCAGCGCCACGTGCAGCAGCAGCAGCGCGAGCGCCGCGACCTGCACCACCAGGCCGCGGCGGTCGAGCGCGATCGGCAGCAGGTTCACCGGCACCATCAGCGCCGTCCACAGCGGATGGGAGAAGCCCTCGACCGGCGCCCCCTGCCGCGCCCAGTTGAGGCCCCAGCCCTCGACCAGGTTGCGCGCATAGGTCATCGAGATCATGGCGTCGTCGAACAGGCAGAAGACCCGCCGGCCGTCGAGCACGAACGACGTCCTGAAGATGATCCACCCGCCCCACGCCGACAGCGCGCCGAGCAGCGCCAGCCAGGCCACGCGCTGCCGCTGTCGCGCGCGCGTCGCGCGCATGAGGTCAGTGCCGGCGCCGGCTCCCCCCTGGCTCGTCTTGGGCGAGGCCCCCGAAGTCCGTTGCCCGTTCCCTGCCGGGCCTCGCCCAAAGCGAGCCAGGGGGGAGACGGCGCCGGAGCCTGTGCTCTCGGCCGCTGGAGCCGTCATGAGCGGATCATAGAGTCATCGACCGGCGGTCGGGGCCGCGTCCCACCGCCAGTGGCGGATCTCGGGCATGTCCTCGCCGTGGGTGACGATGTAGCGGCGGTGATCGACCAGCCTGTCTTGCGCTTCTTGCTTGAGGTAGGCCCCCCTGGCGCCGAGCTGGGGCAGGCGGTCGACCACGTCCTGGACCAGGTGGAAGCGGTCGAGGTCGTTCAGGACCGTCATGTCGAAAGGCGTGGTGATCGTCCCTTCTTCCTTGTACCCGCGGACGTGCAGGTTCGCGTGGTTGGTCCGCCGGTAGGTCAGCCGATGGATCAGCCAAGGATAGCCGTGATAGGCGAAGATCACCGGCCGGTCCCTGGTGAAGAGCGCGTCGAAGTCCCGGTCGTCGAGCCCGTGCGGGTGCTCGCTGCGGGGTTGCAGCTTCATCAGGTCGACGACGTTCACCACCCGCACCTTGAGCTCCGGCAGCGACCGCCGCAGCATGGCGACCGCGGCCAGCGTCTCGAGCGTCGGCACGTCGCCGGCGCAGGCCATCACCACGTCGGGCTCGAAGCCCAGGTCGTTGCTCGCCCATTTCCAGATGCCGATGCCCTCGGTGCAGTGCCGCTCCGCCTCCGCCATGCCCAGCCACTGCGGCGCCGGGTGCTTGCCCGCCACCACCACGTTGACGTAGTGCCGGCTGCGCAGGCAGTGATCCATCACCGACAGCAGGCAGTTGCCGTCGGGAGGCAGGTAGACGCGCACGATCTCCGCCTTCTTGTTGACCACGTGGTCGATGAACCCCGGGTCCTGGTGGTTGAAGCCGTTGTGGTCCTGCCGCCAGACGTGCGAGGCGAGCAGGTAGTTGAGCGAGGCGATCTGCCGCCGCCAGGGCAACCGCCGGGTCACCTTCAGCCACTTCGCGTGCTGGTTGAACATCGAGTCGACGATATGGATGAAGGCCTCGTAGCTGTTGAACAATCCGTGCCTGCCGGTCAGCAGGTACCCTTCCAGCCAACCCTGGCACTGGTGCTCGCTGAGCATCTCCATCACCCGGCCGTCGCGGGCGAGGTGCTCGTCGCTCGGCAGCACCGGCGCCTCCCACTGCCGCTCGGTGGCCTCGAAGATGGCGCCCAGCCGATTGGAGACGGTCTCGTCCGGCCCGAACACCCGGAAGTTCCGCTGCTCCCGGTTCAGCTGCACCACGTCGCGCAGGAACTTTGCCAGCGTCTCGGTGTCCGAGGCGTCGGCGGCGCCCGGCGACGGCACCGCGACCGCGTAGCCCCGGAAGTCGGGCAGGCGGAGGTCGCGCAGCAGCAGGCCGCCGTTGGCGTGCGGGTTGGCGCCCATCCGCCGCTCGCCCCGCGGCGCCAGCGCGGCGAGCTCCGGGCGCAGCCGCCCCGCCTCGTCGAACAGCTCCTCGGGCCGGTAGCTCCGCAGCCAGCTGTCGAGCTGCGCCAGGTGCTCGGGGTTCCCGGCCGGATCGCCGAGCGGCACCTGGTGGGCGCGAAACGTCCCCTCGACCGGCAGCCCGTCGACCACCTTGGGGCCCGTCCATCCCTTGGGCGTCGCCAGCACCAGCATCGGCCAGCGCGGGCGCGCGGTGACGCCCTCGTGGCGGGCCTGCCGCTGGATCCGCCGGATGCCGTCGAGAATCTCGTCCAGCGCGGCGGCCATCGCCCGGTGCATCGCCTCGGGCTCGCTCCCCTCGACGAAGAGCGGCGACCAGCCGTAGCCGCGCAGCAGCTGGTCGAGCTCCTCGCGGCTGATGCGCGCCAGCACCGCCGGGTTGGCGATCTTGTAGCCGTTGAGGTGCAGGATCGGCAGCACCGCCCCGTCCGTCGCCGGGTCGAGGAACTTGTTGGAATGCCAGGCCGTGGCGAGCGGCCCGGTCTCCGCCTCGCCGTCGCCGATCACGCAGGCGACGATCAGGTCCGGATTGTCGAACACCGCGCCGAAGGCGTGGCTGAGCGAGTACCCCAGCTCGCCGCCCTCGTGGATCGAGCCGGGCGTCTCCGGCGCCACGTGGCTGGGAATGCCGCCGGGAAAGGAGAACTGCCGGAACAACGTCCGCATGCCGGTCTCGTCCCGGGAGACGGCCGGGTAGATCTCGCTGTAGGTGCCCTCGAGCCAGGTGTTGGCCACCACCGCCGGGCCGCCGTGACCCGGCCCCGCGATATAGATCATGTCGAGGTCGTGCTGCTGGATGATGCGATTCAGATGCACGTAGATGAAGTTCTGGCCCGGCGTCGTGCCCCAGTGCCCGAGCAGCCGCGGCTTGATGTGCTCGCGCCGCAGCGGCTCGCGCAGCAGCGGGTTGTCGAAGAGGTAGATCTGCCCGACCGAGAGATAGTTCGCCGCGCGCCAGTAGGCGTCCATGCGCCGCAGCACCTCCGCCGCCAACGGCGCCGCCTCGCCGTTCGTCCCTGCCATATGACCTCCTCGGAGAGCTACTCGACCTGGAAGTTCACCGTGAGGGTGTAGTAGACCTTCACCGGCCTGCCGGCGAGCGTCGCCGGCGCGAAGACCCACTGCTTCACCGCCGCGACCGCCGCGCCGTCCAGGCCCATGGGCAAACCCTTCACGACATACGGCTGCACGACGCAACCGTCCTGATCGAGGATCGCCTCCAGGGTCACCGCCCCCTGGAGGCGCGCCTTCCGCGCCATCTCCGTGTAGACCGGCGCCGGAGCGTAGAGCTTGCGCGGCTTGACGACCTCGCCTTGGAATCGCAGGATGCTCGACGGCTCGCTCCGCAGCGCTGTCTCGGCGCCGGCTCCTACCGCGGGGTCCGCCGGGGCGTGGGGCAGCGGCGGCAGCGGCGCGGCCTCTCGGGACAAGTTCCCCGCCTGCCGCGCCAGGCAGATGGTGGAGCGCGCCCGCAGGCTGGCCGCGCTGCCGGGTCCGGCCATGATCGCACGGCCGGCGGCCTCCACCGCGCCGGCGTAGCTCTCGCGCCGCAGGCGTGCCGCCGCGACCCCCGCCAGCGGCTCCGCGTGCGCGTACGGCCATGCGTCGAGGGCTTTCGTATAGGCCTCCTCGGCGTCCGCCCCGGCCTCGATCCCCGGCCGCATCAGGAGAAGGGCGCCGAGCTGGAGGTAGGCGCGCTGGAGATCCTGGGAGTCGGCGAGCAGCGCGATCGCCTGCCGCGTGGCGTCGATCGCGGATTCGAGGGTCAGGCCGGCGGCGCCAGGGTAGTAGCAACGCGCCATGCCCAGGAGGCACTCGGCGCAGCGCCCGCCCGCCAGCCGGTTCGCCTCCGCGAAGCGCGCTGCCGCCTCGTCGAGCTTGCGGGCGGTCGCCAGCTGCCTGGCCTGCTCGAGCAGCTCCGGGACGGTGGCGGCGCCGAAGCCATGCCTGGCGCCGCCCCCGGGCGCGGGGGACTGGCCGCCGTGGACGGCGAGACCTGGCAGCGCCAGCAACGCCCACAGCAATGCCGCACCGCACGCGACGGACCTCGTTCGCCCGTGTGAGCGCGACAGCTCGCTGGTGCGCCGCATGCAACCTCCTCCCTTGCCGGCCACGGGCGCCGGCCGCCCACGCAGCAGCGGTCCCGGCCCGCTCCTGCTTCCCTGCCCTCTGTCTTGGTTGATTTTATGCGAGGGAGCGGCCGGCGCGACATGCCGGCCGGCCGCTCTGGCCGCGCGCCGCGGTCCCGTGCCTACTTGCCGGCGGCGGCGACCGTCCCGGCCGTCACCGTGGGCGCCGGCACAGCCGCGGCCGTGGCCGCCGTCGCGGGCGCCAGCTGGGCGTCCAGCAGCTCCTCGAGGTCCTGCTCGGAGGCGCCGCCGGTCGAGCGCGAGACCAGCACGCCGCCCTTGAACACCAGAATGGTGGGAAGCGCCTGCACCTCGTAGCGCTGGGCGACGCGCGAGCTCCATTCGACGTTGACGCGCACGACGCGGGCGCGGCCGGCGAACTTGGCCGCCAGCTCGGCGAGCGGCGCCTCGAGCTCGCGGCAGGGGATGCACCAGGGCGCCCAGAAGTCGACGACCACCGGCAGGTCGGCGCGCAGCACGGTGCGCTCGAACGAGAAGCCGGAGGCGCTCAGCACCCGCGCCGCGGCCGGCGTCGCCGCCGGGCGCCCTGCGCCGGCATCCGCGGCCCGTGCGGCCGTCGCGGCGACCGCCAGCGCGGCGATCGCCAACGCCGAGATCAGATGGAGCCTTGCTTTTCCGGACCGCGTGCCACGCTGTGATCGATCGCTCATCGCGCTCTCCTTTTGCACGATGCCAGCGTAGCGACCGCATCACGGCGCCTCTATCGGCGCGCCGCCCGACTTGGGCTAGGCAACTTCCACTTTTCTTGTAGGGGCGGGGAGACGGCCTTGTAGGACCGGAAGACGGCCTTGTAGGACGGCAGACGACGGGCCGCGAGGGCCGCGGCCCGGGAGGACGGAGATGGAGACTGGAGGAGAGGCTGGTGGGTAGACGGCGCCGGCTAGATGCGCTCGAGCTCTTCGACCGTGCGCTCGTCCCGCAGGTTGCCGGTGTTGAGCGTCGCGGCGGGCTCGAAGAGCAGCACCGCGACCTCCTCGGGAGCGTACGGGCGATGCTCGACGCCGCGCGGCACCACCAGCATCTCGCCCTCCTCGAGCCACACCATGCGGTCACGGAACTCCATGCAGAAGCGTCCGGCAAGGACCAGGAACAGCTCGTCCTCGGCGTCATGGTGATGCCAGACGAAAGGCCCCTGGAACTTGACCAGCTTGACCATCTGGCCATTCAGCTCGGCGATCACTTTCGGCTGGAAGTGATCGCCGAACCGGGAGAGCTTATCGATCAGGTTGATCTTGTCCACGTGTCCTCGCTTGTCGTCGAGTCGAACCGCTGCATTCCGGGAGCGCGGCGCCGGGGGCCGCATCGCTCGCCTCGCCGGCATCGCCGTCATTGCCTTCATTGCCTTCAGCCAGGAGCCGCCGCGGCGAGCAACAGGGCCTCGCCCACGACTTCGCGCCGCCAGCCGCCCAGGTCACGCGGCAGCCGCGGCTCGGGGTCGCTGAGCGCGCTCTTGAGCACCGCGTCGAGCGCCCGCCGCGGCGCCAGCAGCTCGGGCGGCAGGGCGAGAGCCGCGGCGCGTTCCTTCACCACCGCACGCAGCCGCAGCTCGAGATCGCGGACCGCCGCCGAGCTCGGCGGCCGCCACGGTTCCGGCGGCAGCTGGGCGGCGTCGAGCGCCAGCGCCTCGCGGATCAGCCCGAGCCAGCCGGCGCCGTCGCGCAGCGCCTGTTGCGCCTCGAGGCCGGAGACCCGCTGCAGGTCCTCGGCGGTCGCCGGCGGCCGCACGGCCAGCTCGAGCAGCGCCTCGTCGCGCAGCACGAAGCCGCGCGGCAGGTCTCGCCGCCGCGCTTCGCGATCGCGCCAGGCGGCCAGCGCCCGCAGCACCCCGAGCTGCCGGCGGCCGAGCCGGCCGGCGCCGCGCACCCGCCGCCAGGCGGTCTCGGGATCGCACTCGAGACGCGAGACGTCGAGCAGGGCCGCGGAGTCCGCGAGCGCCCAGTCCAGCCGGCCGAGCGCCACGAGCTCCTCGCGCAGCCGCCGGTAGAGCGGCAGCAGGTGGGCCACGTCCGCCGCCGCATAGGTCAGCTGGGCCGCGGAGAGCGGCCGCGCCAGCCAGTCGGTGCGGGTTTCGCCCTTCGGCAGCTCGATCGCGAGCAGCGCCGCGACCAGCCGCTGATAGCCGAGCGCGGCGCCGATTCCCGCCAGCCCCGCCGCCACCTGCGTGTCGAACAGCGGCGCCGGGACCACGCCCAGGGCGCGGTAGAACACCTCGACGTCCTCGCTCGCCGAGTGCAGCACCTTGAGCGTACCGGCGGCCTGGCAGACCGCGGCCAGCGGCGCGAGGTCCCGCACCGCCAGCGGATCGAGGAGATAGGCGGCATCGCCGTCGTGGACCTGGATCAGCCCCAGCCGCGGGAAGAACGTGCGCTCGCGCACGAACTCGGTGTCCAGCGCCAGTGCCGGCGCGGCCAGCCAGCGCTCTGCCGCCGCCCGCAGTGCCTCGTCGCTGTCGAGAGGCACCGGCGCGGCCGCCCGGTCCGGCGGCGGGGGCGGCGCCGGCGGCCCGCCTGGCGGAACGCACGGCGCCAGCGGGTCGTCGCCAGGGTCCAGCGCGCCGAGCTCGAATGGCATCGTGGGGCGATTGTACCGGCGACCGCCCGCCGCCGCCACCAAGGCGGCCCAAGTCAGCGGCATGAGCTCCGCAGGATGCGCGCCGGCCGCGGTTTACAAGAGAGGCAGTCGCCACCACCGGCATCGCCAGCTTCGGTTCTCGGGCGGCCGTCAACGGTGGCGCAAAGATGATCGACTCATGAGCTCAGCCCGCAGCCTCCACGGCGCCGCCACCCTGCTGCTGGCCGGAGTCTGCCTGGGCGGCGGCGCCTGCGCCACCGGCGGGGGCGCGCCGCCCGGCCGCCCATCCACGCCGCCGGC
>DATNKH010000098.1:0-2670 GCA_035603475.1 Thermoanaerobaculia bacterium | reverse complement strand
TCGGCGCGTCCGGCGCCGCGCGGCGCCGCCACGGCGAGCCGCGACCGCAGCTCATCGCTCCGGCGCACGGCGGCGCGCAGGGCGCTGCGGCCGAGCCGCGCCAGGGTTCGCGCGTGCTCCTCGACATGAGCGCCCGCGCCGGCCAGGCGCAGCCGTGCCAGGCTGACGCCCCGCTCCGCCAGGCCCAGCGCCTCGCGCGCACGTGCCAGCGGCGCCAGCGCCTCGCGGCGGAGAGCCCGGCGCAGCTCCTCGACGGCGCCGTCCAGGCGCGCCACCCGCTCGACCAGGAACTCGGCGACCTTGGTGGGGGTCTTCAGCGCGGTGTGGGCCACCAGGTCGGCGATCGAGCGGTCGATCTCGTGACCGAGCCCGGTGAGCACCGGGAACGGCGCCAGCGCGATCGCCTCGGCGATGGCGCGGCTGTCGAAGGCGGCGAGGTCGGTCTTCGAGCCGCCGCCGCGGATCAAGACAGCGCAGTCGATGCGCATCGCGCTGATTCCCGGCAGCGCCGCCAGCCCCGCCAGCGCCCGCAGTGCCGACACCACCTCGCGCTCGGAGTCGCGGCCCTGCACGGAGGCGTGCACGAAGAGCACGCGAAAGCCGTAGCCGCTCTCGCGCAGACCGGAGAGGAAGTCGTGGTACGCGGCGCTCCCTTCGGAAGTGACCAGCGCCAGCGCCAGCGGCAGCTCGGGCAGCGCCAGTGCACGGTTGCGCGCCATCAGGCCGGTGGCCTCGAGCGCCGCCAGGGTCTCGCGCCGCCGCAGCTCGAGCAGGCCGAGCGTGAAAGCCGGATCGACCTCGCGGATCGTCAGCTGCAGCCGGCCGCCGGCGCCGTAGAAGTCGAGGTTGCCGCGGCAGCGGATCTGCACGCCGTCCGCCAGCCGCTGGCCGGTCGCCGCCAGCATGCGCTTGACGCGCTGGAAATCGGCGTTCCAGATCACCGCGTCGAGCTTGCCGACGATCGAATCGTGCTCGCCTTTCTCGATCAGCTCGAAATAGACGTGCCCGCGCGTCCCCTGCTTGCAGCGGGCGACCTCGCCCGCCACCCACACCGCCGGGAACACCTCCCCGAGCAGGTCGCGGATCTCGCCGCAGAGCTGCGATACCGTGTAGGTCGGCTCGACGAGAGGGCTGAGCGTCAGGCGCGGGTACCTCGCTCCAGGTCCGCCGCCCCGACTCCGGCGGGACGCGGGGTGTCGACGGTGGAGCTCATCAGCTCAATGGTAGGACTTGAGCTCCTTCGAGGAGCCGAGCGGGATGGCCTCGGCCCATTCGACCGCCTTCTTGTCGCCCGCCGTCAGCTTGCCCAGGAAATCGACAGCTTCGTCGCGCTCACGGAACAGCCGCCAGATGAAGGTGTGCCCGGCAGGCGCGGTGAAGTAGGTGTAATGCTTGGAGCCGTTCGACAGATCGAAGCCGAGGTTCGTCTCGCCGTTGACGCCGACGCAAGCGAGGGCGATCGCGCGGCAGGCGAGCGCCAGGGCCTTGATGGCGTCCTCGTAGTCGGCCAGCTCCTCGCGCGACAGCGGCGAGTGATAGAGGGCGATCCGAGCGCCTTCTTCCTCGGCCAGCAGGTTGTACGGGATGTCGTTGCGATCCATCGCGTCCTTGGTCTCGCCGGTGGTGACGAACACGTCCTCCGTGCCGGTGACCTTGTAGGTGATGGCGTAGACATCCTTCTCGAGCTGCGAGAAAGCCTCCGCCAGGATGCTCTCATCCTCGATGGTGAAGTAATACAAACGGTTCATCAATCTTCGCGCTGCCATGCAGCCGTGTCCTCCACGAATCCGGAAGCGTAAGGGATGGGGCGGGGCGGGAAGATGCTCTGCTCCCCCGAATTCGGTATTTTACCATAGCGCCGACAAAGCCCTTCCCCCTACCTTCCATTCCACGAATCCCCCGTCTCCTTCCTGCCTCTCCCTTCCTTCCCTCCGAGCCCGTATGGGCGAGGGGTCTCAGTCCTCCGGCGGCGCCCTTTCGACTTGGACCCCTCGCCCATACGGGCTCGGAGGGAAGGAAGGGAGAGGCAGGAAGGAGACGGGGGCGGCGGAGGACTGCGGACGCTTTCCCAAAGCGAGGCAGAGGGTCCAAGGCCCCACTATCCAAATCGGGCCGATCAGGGGTAGTAGCCGCGGGCCGTGCGAGCCTTGAGGCCGGGCTTGCGCATCTTGACTTCGACCTGGCGGTAGCCGCCGGCAGCCGCCTGGAGGGCGGACTGGAAGGCCAGCAGGTAGCGGCTGCGCAGCTCGCGCTCGATCTCGGCGTAGACGCCGGCCAGCTCGGCCGCCTTGCTGACGTAGAAGACCCTGCCGCCGGTCAGCTCGCCCAGGCGGTCGAGCTTGCGGCGGATGCCGACGCTGTGCACGGGGATCTTGAGGCCGATGGTGAAGATCGCGACGCCGCTGCGCTTGGCGTACTCGAGGGCCTCGTCGTAGGTGAGCTGGCTGGTGTTGTCGTCGCCGTCCGAGAGCAGCACCAGGGCGCGCTGTCCATGGGTGCCGCGGTAGTAGAACAGGCTGTGCACCAGCGCGTCGTGGATCGAGGTCGAGCCGTCGGCCTGCAGCCGTTCGAGCGATTGCGCGGCGGCGCGCGGATCGTCGGTGAGCGGCATGCGCAGCACCGGCCGGTCCGAGAAAGTGAGGGTGAAGCAGCGGTCGCCGGGGCGCACCA
>DATNKH010000097.1:0-4058 GCA_035603475.1 Thermoanaerobaculia bacterium | reverse complement strand
ACTCGCGAGGGGCGCGGCGCCCGCCGCGGGCGGTCCGACGCGACGGCGGGCGCTGCCGCGGCAGCCGGAGATTCCGCGGCTTCCGGGGATCCCGGAAGTCGCCTCGCCCCAGGCTCCGGTGACGCCGGCCGCGGCGCCGATGCCGATGAATCGACGAGCGGTGCCGAGGCATCGGGGCTGGGTGACGCCGACGCCGGCGCCCGGCGCATCCTGCTGGTCGAGGACGACGCCGACACGCGGGAGGCGTTGAAGACGCTGCTCGAGCTCAGCGGCCACCACGTGGCGGTCGCCGCCGACGGCGGCGAGGCGGTGGCGCACGTCGTCGCCTACCGGCCGGACGTGGCGCTGGTGGACATCGGCCTGCCGGAGATCGACGGCAACGAGGTGGCGCGCCGCATCCGCGCGCTGCTGGGCGCCGGCGGCATCTTCCTGGTCGCGCTGACCGGCTACGGCGGCGAGGCCGAGGAGGAGCTGGCGCGCGCCGCCGGTTTCGACGCCCACTTCACCAAGCCGGTCGAGCTCTCCCGCCTCGACCGCCTGCTCCGCACCCGTGGCCGGGCCGGCCAGCAAGCGCCCTGAGCTCTCCTCCGGATCGCCGCCGGATCAGCCGGCGCGCAGCAGGAGGACGGGGACGTCGACGCTGTGCTGGACGCGGTTGGCGGTGACGCCCAGGAAGAGGTCGGCGAGGAAGCGGTGGCCGTGGGTGCTCATCGCCACCAGGTCGCAGCCCTTCTCGCGCACCCAGCGCACGATCTCGTTGACCGGGTCGCCGTAGGCTAGCTCGGCCTGGGCGGGGATGCCCGCGGCCGCGAACTCGGCGCGCACGCTCTCGAGGTAGGCGGTGTCCTCGCGGATCTCCGGGCTGATCGCGTCGGAGCCGAAGGTGCGCGCCGCCCAGCCGGTCGCCACGTGGAGGAGCACGACGCTGCCGCCGGTGAGCTTGGCCAGCCGCTTGACGTGCTCGATGATCGCGCGGTCCGTCTTCGTGGTGTCCAGGGTGACGAGGATGGATTGGTACATGGCGTCGTCTGCCGGGGTTCCTGGTTGCGGGCCTTCGCGGTCGAGCGGGCGGCGCGTGGGCGAGCTCGCGATCAGCCGCCGGCGATCACGTGCCATGCCGTCCTGACCGACTCGGGCAGCCCGAAGATGTCCATGGCGGTGATCAGCAGCGCGCACGCCCAGCCGGCGGCGGCCAGCAACGGGCCGGCCTTCCACGTCCCCATCCGGCGCCGCGAGCTGGCGAACCAGAGCAGCGGGAACATCGCGAACGGGAGCTGCAGCGCCAGCACCACCTGGCTGAGCGTCAACAGGTCGGTGACGCTGCTGTCGCCGCGCAGCCCGATCACCAGCACCGCCGGCAGGATGGCGAGCGAGCGCGTGATCAAGCGCCGCAGCCATGGCTTCAGGCGCCAGTGCATGAAGCCCTCCATGACCACCTGGCCGGCGAGCGTGCCGGTGATCGTGCTGCTCTGGCCGCTCGCCAGCAGGGCGATCGCGAACAGCAGGCTGGCGGCGAAGGTCCCGAGGAGCGGCGCCAGGGTGAGGAAGGCGATCCGGATCCAGTCGCTGGCCGGCGTGAAGGTCACCACCTGGCCGCCGGACACGGTCACCGCGGTCTTGCCGTAGAACACCATCGCCGCGAGCACCAGGATCGCCGCGTTGACGAAGAAGGCCACGGTCAGCGCGGCCGTCGCGTCGATGGTGTTGAAGCGGATCGCCATGCGCATGGACGCCGGGTCCTGCTGCAGCTTGCGGCTCTGCACCAGCGCCGAGTGCAGGTAGAGATTGTGGGGCATGACCGTGGCGCCGATGATGCCGATCGCCACGTACATCATACCTGCCTGGCGCAAGCCCGGCGTCAGCAGCGCGCTGCCCATCTCGAGGAAGTCGGGGCGGGTCGCGGGCAGGACGAAGATCTCGAGGAAGTAGCAGACGCCGATGGTCGCCACCAGCAGCAGCACGACGGCCTCGATGGAGCGCATGCCGAAGCCCTGCAGCGCCAGCAGCAGCAGCACGTCGAGGCCGGTGATGACGACCGCCCAGAGCAGCGGGATGTGGAAGAGCAGGTTGAGCGCCACGGCGCTGCCGAGCACCTCGGCGAGATCGCAGGCGCCGATCGCCACCTCGCAGAGCAGCCAGTTCGGCCAGCGGCTCCAGCCGGGGAGCCAGTCGCGGCAGCACTGCGCCAGGTCCTTGCCGGTGACCACTCCCAGGCGGGCGGCGATGACCTGCATCACGATCGCCATGGCGCTCGCCAGCGCCACCACCCACAGCAGCGCGTACTTGAACTGGGCGCCTCCCTGCAGGTCGGTTCCCCAGTTGCCGGGGTCCATGTAGCCGACGCTGACCAGCAGCGCCGGCCCGACGAAGGCCCGCCAATGGCGCCAGAACCCCTCGTCGGGGCGCGGCACCGCCACCGTCGAGTGCATCCCCTCGAGCGAGCGATGGCCCGGGGAGGCCGGCCGCGGGAGGTCGGGGCTCGGGGCGTCGGGGGTCGTCTCGGGGATCATGGAGGAGGGCTCGGCGGGCGCCTTCGAGGCTTCAAAATATTAAATCACAGGAGCCAAAATGGCGCAAGGCGAAGGGAGCCGGGGGCAGGTCCGAGCCGGACGAGGAGCGGTCCGACGAGGATCAGCGAGGGATGGCGGCGTGGATGCGCCGCGCCGCCCTGGCGCCGATGACCAGGGGCGGGTGGCCGGCGGCGAGCAGGGTCACCGCGTCGGCGGCGGCGTCGTGGCTCTCGACGAGCACCAGGCTCCCGGGCACGAGGCCGTGCTCGTCGGCGAACTTCAGGAACTGCGGGTCCTCGGACTCGACGCGGGCGACCTGGACCTCCTGGCCGGCGGCGAAGTCGGCCAGGGTCTGCACGTGGCGGTGGACGACCGCCCCGGCGGCGTCGGGGATGGGATCGCCGTGGGGGTCGGCGGTGGGGTGGCCGAGCAGGTCGTCGATCCGTTGCAGCACCTTCTCGGAGACGGCATGCTCGAGGACCTCCGCTTCCTCGTGGACCTCGCTCCAGTCGAGTCCCAGCGCCTTGACCAGGAAGAGCTCGACCAGGCGGTGGCGGCGGAGCACGTGCAGGGCCAACTTCTCGCCGCTGCGGGTGAGCCGGACGCCGGAGCGGGGCTCGTAATGGACCAGGCGCTCCTCGTCCAGGGCCTTCACCATGGTGGTCACGGTGCCCGGCACGACGCCCATCACCGCCGCGAGGCGGCCCATCGGCACCAGGCGCTCCGGCGAGCGCTGCTGCTCCATGTACAGCCGCTTGACGTAGTTCTCGACGGTGCTGCTGGGCATCGGCGGCCAGTCTAGTCCCGCTTCGCGCGGCAGGCAATCGCGGGGCGGCCGCCCGCTCGCCCGGCTCGCCCGCCAGTCCCGGGCCCCGTCGCTGCCCGCGGGTCGAGGATCAGTCTGTCCTGCCTTCCGCCTTCTGCCGTCCTTGCCGTGCGCGCGGCGAACCTGATACATAGCCTTCTGCGGCGCCGTTTCCCCGATGCCCTTCCTATCCCCTCCACGATGCTCCGACCGCCTCGGCTCGCCGGGGGGCCTGGGCGGTCTGGGCGGCCTGGTGATGGCCATGGCGCTGGCAGCTGTAGCCATCATGGTGCCCGCTCCGGCGCTGGCGCAGGACAACTACGAGATCCAGGTCTACGGCGCCGACACGGTGGCGCCCGGCAGCACCATGGTCGAGCTGCACAGCAACTTCACCTTCCGCGGCGGCAACGAGGCCGAGCAGGGGGTGCGCCCGACCGCGCACGCGCTGCACGAGACGCTCGAGGTGACCCACGGGTTCTCGCCGTGGTTCGAGGCCGCGCTCTACACCTTCACCAGCGCGCAGGCGGGTTACGGGTGGGACTGGGTGGGCAATCACCTGCGCCTGCGGGGACGGGTGCCGGCGGCCTGGGACTGGCCGGTCGGCCTCAGCCTGTCGACCGAATTCGGCTACCAGCGGCGGGTGTTCTCGGCCGACACCTGGACGATCGAGCTGCGGCCGATCGTCGACAAGAAGCTGGGGCGCTGGTACCTCGCCTTGAATCCGACGCTCGACCGTTCCTTCC
>DATNKH010000096.1:0-10454 GCA_035603475.1 Thermoanaerobaculia bacterium | reverse complement strand
GACGACGCGGGAGCCGCAGACTCGACCGCCGCCAGCTGGGCCGCGGACGCCGACCGCGCCGGCGGCGGCGCCCGGCCGGCGTCGTTTCCCGGCGGCACGGGGGCCGGGGCCGGCCCTGGGGTGGCGGCGCGGACCGCCGCGCCGGGAGCGCGGCCGTGAGCGGCATCCACCTGGTCAACGAGAGCATGAGCGTCCCGGTCAGCTGGTACCTGATGCTGTCGGTGGCGCTGTTCGCCATCGGCACGGCCGGCGCGCTCACCCGGCGCAACGGCATCAGCATCTTCCTCTCGATCGAGGTGATGCTGAACGCCGCCAACCTGGCGCTGGTCGCCTACTCCCGGCAGCTCGACCAGCGCACCGGCCAGATCCTGGTGTTCTTCGTCCTGGCGGTGGCCGCCGCCGAGGCGGCGGTGGGGCTGGCGCTGTTCATCGCCGTCTACCGCCAGCGGCGCACCATCGACATCAACCGCATCAACCTGATGCGCCACTAGCCGGATCGCAGATTCACCGCCTTTTCACCGGACGACCCGCCGACCATGCAAGCGATCGATTATCTCTGGCTCATCCCCGCGCTGCCACTCGCCGGCGCCGCGGTGAACGGCGTGCTGGCCTACCGGCAGGCGCCCAAGCCGGCGGTGACCGCGGTGGCCCTCGGCGCGCCCCTCGCCTCCCTGCTGGTCGCCGCGGCCTGCATCTGGCAGTACCTGGCCGGTGGCCTCTACCCGCGCGCCGTCGAGCAGGTCAGCTATGCCTGGACGCCGGGGACCGTCGACGGCCTGCACATCAACGTCGCCTTCCTGCTCGACCCGCTGGCGGTGGTGATGCTCTTCATCGTCACGTTCGTCGGCTTCCTGATCCATGTCTACTCGGTCGGCTACATGGGCCACGACGAGGGCTATGCGCGGTACTTCGCTTACCTGAACCTGTTCATGGCGGCGATGTTGACGCTGGTGCTCGGCAACAACTACCTGGTGATGTTCTTCGGCTGGGAGGGGGTCGGGCTCTGCTCCTACCTGCTGATCGGCTTCTACTACGACCAGGAGTTCCCGCCCTACGCCGGCAAGAAAGCGTTCATCGTCAACCGGATCGGCGACTGCGCCTTCCTGATCGGCATGTTCGCGCTCGTCGCGCGCTTCGGCACGCTCGATTTCATGCCGATCTTCCACCGTCTCGCCACGGAGCCGAGGCTGGGCATGGCGAGCTACGCCGGCGGCCTGTCGTTCGCCGCTTTCGTCGGCCTGTGCTTCTTCATCGGCGCCATCGGCAAGAGCGCCCAGATCCCGCTCTACGTCTGGCTGCCCGACGCGATGGCCGGCCCGACGCCGGTGTCGGCGCTGATCCACGCCGCCACCATGGTGACGGCCGGCGTCTACATGGCAGTGCGCTCGAACGTGATCTATCAGCTGACGCCCGGAGTGTCGCTGTTCGTGGCGATCATCGGCACCGCCACGGCGCTGCTCGCCGCCACCATCGGCATGGCACAGAACGACATCAAGAAGGTGCTCGCCTACTCGACGGTGTCTCAGCTCGGCTACATGTTCATGGCGGTGGGCGTCGGCGCCTACCACGCGGCGCTGTTCCACGTCCTGACCCACGCCTTCTTCAAGGCGCTGCTCTTCCTCGGCTCCGGATCGGTGATCCATGCCATGGGCGGCGAGCAGGACATGCAGAAGATGGGCGGCCTCAAGAAGCACCTGCCGGTGACCTATCGCACGTTCGTCGTCGGCTCGCTGGCGCTCGCCGGCATTCCGGTCTTCGCCGGCTTCTTCAGCAAGGACGAGATCCTCGCCGCCGCCGCGGCGTCGGGGATGCCACTCCACTGGCTGTTCTGGGGAGTGGGGTGGATCACCGCCGGCCTGACCGCGTTCTACATGTTCCGTGCCGTCTACCTGACGTTCGACGGCACCTTCCGCGGCACCCACGAGCAGGAGCATCATCTGCACGAGTCGCCGCCGGTGATGACGGTGCCGCTGATCATCCTGGCCGTCGGCGCGGTCGTCGCGGGCTGGATCGAGATCCCGCTGCTGCACGGCACCCAGTGGTTCCACCGCTTCCTGGAATCGGTGGTGGCCACCCTGCCTGCGATCGGCGCAATCCAGGGCGGCGCGCCGACGGGCACGCGCGAGCTCGGCACGCCGACCGAGGCCATTCTGATTGTGCTCTCTGTCGGGTTAGCGCTTGCCGGCATCCTTCTCGCGCGCTCGATCTACGGCGGCGCCGGCGGCGCCGAGCGCGGCCTGGCCTTCGAGGAGCGCTACCCGGCGCTGCACCGCCTGCTCGCCAACAAGTGGTACGTCGACGAGCTCTACGACGCGATCGTCGTGCGGCCGCTGCACGGCCTGTCATGGGTGTTCTACCGCGTCGTCGACGTGCTGGTGGTCGACGGCTCGATCCGCGCCGGCGCCGCCGTCACCCGCGCCACCGGCGACCTCGGCAGCCTGACGACGACCGGCAACGTGCGCAACTACGCGCTCTACTTCTTCCTCGGAGTGCTCGTGCTCTTCTGGTGGATCGCGCGCTGACGGGCGCGGCACCCTCCCCGCCAGGCACCCAGCTCGAACGGCGCACCTTCGCCAGCCACCGACCGCCATCGACAGCCAACGACAGCCATGCAAAGCATCCTCGCCCTGCTCGCCGGCAACACCTTGACCCGGCTGGTGTTCTTTCCCGCCGTCGCCTGCCTGCCGCTGCCATTCCTGCGCGGCGCGGCGCGCGCGGTGAAGATCTACACGCTGGTCGTCTCGCTCGTCGAGCTGGCCTTCGCGCTCGTCCTGGTCGGCGGCCAGCTGGCCATCGGCGGCGGCGCCTTCCCGGCGATCCGCGACCCGCGGTACCTGTGGATCTCCGGGTACGGCATCCGCTACGACCTGCGCCTCGACGGCATCTCGATGCCGCTCGCGGTGCTGGCGATCCTGCTGGTGCCGATCGTCGTCCTCGGCTCCTGGCGCGGCATCGAGCGCCACTGGCAGGCCTACGCCGCCGCCCTGCTGCTGATGACCACCGGCGTGCTCGGCGCGCTGATGGCGTTCGACCTCTTCCTGTTCTACGTCTTCTGGGAGGTCATGCTGGTGCCGATGTACCTGCTGATCGGCATCTGGGGCGGCGAACGGCGCATCTACGCCGCGATCAAGTTCTTCCTCTTCACCATGGCCGGCAGCCTGCTGATGCTGGTCGCCATCCTCTGGCTGGCCTGGACCTACAAGGGAGCGAGCGGCGGCGCCTGGAGCTTCGCCTACCAGGACCTGCTGCGGCTCGATCTGCCGCCGCAGGCGCAGATGTGGCTGTTCGCGGCCTTCGCCGCCGCGTTCCTGATCAAGGTGCCGATGTTCCCGTTCCACACCTGGCTCCCCGACGCCCACGTCGAAGCGCCGACCGGCGGCTCGGTGCTGCTCGCCGGCATCCTGCTCAAGCTCGGCACCTACGGCTACCTGCGCTTCGCCATGCCGCTGTTCCCCCGCGCCAGCCACACGGCGCTGCCGCTGCTGATCGCCCTGGCGCTGGTCGGCATCCTCTACGGCGCCATGGTGTCGTGGGTGCAGGCGGATGCCAAGAAGCTGGTGGCCTACTCCTCCATCGCCCATCTCGGCTTCGTGATGCTCGGCCTGCTCGCCGCCGACCTGGTCGCGTGGCAGGGGGCGCTGCTGCAGATGGTCAACCACGGCCTCTCGACCGGCGCACTCTTCCTGCTGGTCGGCATGCTCTACGACCGCCGGCACACCAAGCAGTTCGACGAGTTCGGCGGCCTGGCCAAGGTGATGCCCGTGTTCGCCTTCTTCCTGGTCTTCTCGTCGCTCGCCTCGGTCGGTCTGCCGGCTCTCAACGGCTTCGCCGGCGAGTTCCTGATCCTGGCCGGCAGCTTCCGCGCCCTCGGCTGGCCTGCGGCGGTGGCCACCTTCGGCGTCGTGCTGGCGGCGCTCTACCTGCTCAAGCTCATCCAGCGCATCCTCTTCGGCCCGCTCACCAAGGACGAGAACCGCAGCCTCGCCGACCTCGGTTGGCGCGAGGTCGTCGCGCTCGTCCCGCTCTGCGTGCTGATGCTCTGGATCGGCGTCGTGCCCGCCCACTTCCTAAAGCCCAGCGAGCAGGCGCTCGCCGCCACCCTCGCCGACTACCGCCAACGGCTCAGCGGCCCGGAGGTTAAAAGCGCCGCTCTGCGCGCACCTGTAGTGGCCTTGAGGGCACAGGTGCAGAGAGCCGCCCCGAGGGCAGCGACGCCCGGCTCGGGCTTGGCGACAACCCTTGCCTCGGTGGTGGCGCGAGGCCCCGCCCGGATGGCCCCGGACTCTGCGCCTCGGAGCGCGGTGGAGACACCTGGCGCCGGAGTGCTACTTCGGCTCGGGACGCCGCCTAAGCCCGAGGCGGTCATTGCGGCGGTGGGAGGGAGGCGATGAGCCGTACCGACCTGGTGAGCCTTCTGCCGGAGCTCATCCTGTGTGGCGGCGGGGTGCTGATCCTGCTGCTCGACGCGGTGGCGCCGGGGCTGCGCCGCGCCTGGACGGCGGTGGCGCTGGCGGTCACCGCGGCGGCCGCCTGGGGCGCCGGCGCGGCGTGGACGAGCCTCGGCGGCGCCGCCGGCGACCCGAGCTTCATCTGGAAGAGCTGCAACGGCATGCTCGAGACCACCCGTGTCACCTTCGCCTTCTCGGCGGTGGTCCTGGTCGCCACGGGCATCTGCGTGCTGGCATCGGACAACTACCTGCGCCGCGAACGCATCCTGGGCGGCGAGTACTACGCGCTGCTGCTGTGGTGCGCCACCGGCATGCTGCTGATGCTGCGCGCCACCGAGCTGCTGACCATCTTCCTGTCGCTCGAGCTGCTGTCGATCAGCCTCTATTCGCTCGCCGCCTACCACCGCCGGGTGAGCGTCGCCGTCGAGGCGGCGATCAAGTACTTCCTGATGGGCGCCTTCGTCAGCGCCTTCGTGCTGTTCGGCATCGCGCTGCTCTACGGCGCCACCGGCAGCACCCGCCTCGAGGTGATCGGCCGCGCTTTCGTCGGCGGCCAGGGCACCG
Source organism: Thermoanaerobaculia bacterium (assembly GCA_035603475.1). Lineage (GTDB taxonomy): Bacteria > Acidobacteriota > Thermoanaerobaculia > Multivoradales > UBA5704 > JASLEW01. The sequence goes on along the minus strand of DATNKH010000096.1, from coordinate 5,442 downwards.
TCCTCGCCTCCCTGGGACTGCTGCTGCTGGTGTGCGGCTTCGGGTTCAAGATGGCCCTGGTGCCTTTCCACGCCTGGTCGCCCGACACCTACCAGGGGGCGCCGTCGCCGTTTGTCGCCTTCCTGTCAGTGGCGCCCAAGGTGGCGAGCGCCCTGGTGCTGTTCCGCCTGCTCGAGGTGGCGGCGCAGAGCCCCAGCGTCACGGCGGCGCGCTGGGTCAACGTGGTCGGCGTGCTGTCGGCGCTGTCGATGGTGGTCGGCAACCTTCTCGCCCTGGCGCAGACCGACCTCAAGCGCATGCTCGCCTACTCCGGCGTCGCCCACATGGGCTACCTGCTGCTGGCGCTGGTGACGTTCGACCGCGCCAGCCTCGCGCCGCTGCTCGTCTACCTGCTGGCCTACGTGCTGATGAACGCCGGCGCCTTCGCCGTGGTCGGCCTGCTCTACAGCCGGCCGGGCGCCCGGCACGAGATCGAGGAGCTGGCCGGCTGGGGTTACCGCTACCCGGTGCTCGGCGGCTGCCTGGCGATCTGCATGCTGTCGCTCGGCGGCATCCCGCCCACCATGGGCTTCCTCGGCAAGTACCTGGTCTTCCAGCAGGCCGTCGCGGCGGGACACGTCCGCCTGGCGGTGCTCGGCGTCGTGGCCAGCCTGGTGGGCGTCTACTACTACCTGCGGGTGGTCTACGTCCTCTACATGCGTCCCGAGCGGCGCCAGCCGGAGGGCCTGCTCATCGACGGTTGGGGGCGTGCGGCGGCGGTGATCGCGGCGCTCGCCACCCTGGTGCTGGGCCTCTGGCCGGCGGATCTACTGCAATGGCTCATCGCGGCAACCGGGGCGAGGTGAACGAAGAGCGCGGGGACAGCGAGCAGAGCGAGCCGCAGGAGATCTCCCCGCTCACCCTCAACCGCCTCTCGTTCTATCTCCGCTGCCTGCGCCAGCTGCAAGAGCTGGGGCTCGCACGCATCTCCTCGCAGGAGATGGCGCGGCGCTATCACCTGTCGGCGACCCAGATCCGCAAGGACCTCGCCCAGTTCGGCGAGTTCGGCATCCGCGGCGTCGGCTACCAGATCGCCGAGCTCGCCGAGCACCTCGGCGCCCTCCTCGGCCTCGACCGCGATCACCCGATGGTCATCGTCGGCGTCGGCAACCTCGGCAGCGCCCTCGCCCGCTACCCGGGCTTCAACCACGGCGCCTTCCACGTCGTCGCCGGCATCGACAACGATCCGCGCAAGATCGGCCGCACCCTCGCCGGCTTCACCATCCGCGACGCCGCCGACCTGGCGAAGGTCGTCCGCGAGACCGGAGCCGTGATCGGCGTCCTCACCGTCCCCAGCGAGCTGGCACAGCACTATTACGACGCCCTCGCCGACGCCGGCGTCCGCGGCGTCCTCAACTTCGCCACCGTCCGCGTCAAGCCCCGCCCCGGCGTCCCCCTGAAGAACGTCGACCTCCGCATCAACCTCGAAGAGCTGGCGTTCTTCCTCAAGGGGTAGGCGCCGAGCACGACGGCACGCCGTAGACCATGGTAACTCGGTCCATCGGTAACGTCTCTGTGAAATCTGGATTGATCACGGCTCAACGGCCCCCGGCTTGCGCATCGGCGTCGGCCGTTTGCGTCTATATGAGCAGAGGGGTTAGCATCACCGCGAAGGGGGATGCACGATGATCACTCGCTCCCAGTCGCCGCGGCTGACCTACCAGGATCTCCTGCGACTTCCGGACGACCTCCTGCGCCACGAGCTGATCGACGGCGAGCACTACGTGAGCCCGGCACCGGCAGTGAAGCACCAGGACATCGTGGTCAATCTCGTGCGCATCCTCTCGATCTTCGTGCGAGCGCATCGGCTCGGCAAGGTCATGGTGGGACCCGTGGACGTGCTGTTCACCGAGCACGACGTGGTCGAGCCGGACGTGCTCTTCGTCGCCGCCGCGCACGTGGATCGCGTGCGGGAGCGTTATGTCGCGGGCGCTCCCGACCTGGTGGTCGAGGTGCTCTCGCCGTCGAATCGCGGCTTCGACAGGATCAAGAAGCGCCGACTGTACGAGGCCCACGGCGTTCCCGAGTATTGGATCGTCGATCCGCCGGCGGAAACGCTCGAGGTCTACCGCGCCGCCAGCCCTGGCGGCCAGCTCGTGCGCTGCGCTTCCTTGTCTCGCGCCGCCGGCGACGCCCTCGAGACCCCGCTGCTGCCCGGGCTGCAGATCCTGCTCAGCGAGATCTTCGAGTAGGCGGCGCGCAGCCTTCGCCCGCCACCAATTACGCGTGAGGACGACCGCTTTGCGTCTATATGAACAGAGGGTCGGCATCACCGCGAAGGGGGACGCACGATGATCACTCGCTCCCAGTCGCCGCGGATGACCTACCAGGACCTCCTCCGGCTTCCCGACGACCTCCTGCGCCACGAGCTGATCGACGGCGAGCATTTCATGAGCCCGGCACCGGCCCTGAAGCACCAACGGATCGTGGTCAACCTGGCGCGCATCCTCTCGACGTTCGTGCGCGCGCATCGGCTCGGCGAGGTCCTGGTCGCGCCGGTGGACGTGCTGTTCTCCCAGCATGACGTCGTCGAGCCGGACGTGCTCTTCGTGGCGGCCGCGCATGGGGACCGCCTGCGGGAGCGTTACGTCGCGGGCGCTCCCGACCTCGTGGTCGAGGTGCTCTCGCCGTCGAATCCCGGCTACGACAAGATCAAGAAGCGCCGCCTGTACGAGGCCCAGGGCGTGCCCGAGTACTGGATCGTCGATCCGGCCGCGGAGACGGTCGAGGTCTATCGTGCCGCCTCCCGCGGCGGCCCGCTGGAGCGCCACGCGTCGCTCTCGGTCGCCGGCGGCGACATCCTGGAGACCCCGCTGCTCTCCGGGCTGGCCATCCCGCTGCGCGAGATCTTCGAGTAGGCGACTGCCCGCGCAGCTCGCGGCCCGCGGCACCGGCCGGCGCCTAGCGCGGCGTGCGACGCGGGACGGAAATTCATGCCGCGTGACAGTGAGGGACCGCGAACGTGTACGGCCCCAGCCGCAGCCCTTCCTGGATGGGGACGACGACGAGATAGAAAGTGTCGCCGATGCGGCGGAGCGGCCACGCCGAGAGCGGGAAGCGGTCGCCGGTCGGCCCGGAGAGGACGATGGCCAGCTTCCGCGTGTCCGCCGGCAGCTCGAGCCTGGGCCCTTCGCGGTGGAAGGGGAGATGGCCCCTGGTGACGAAGACAAGACCTTCCTCGGGCACGAGGTGCAGCACCTCGTAGCCGGGCAGGTACCACTGCAGGTGACGCTGCCACGGATAGAGGAACCCCTCGGGACCAGCCGGGCCGGTCCCCGAGAGCTCCACCGTGGCGAGGACGGTCGTGGACGCCGGGAGGCGACGCAGCGCGGCGAGAAGGGCGTCGAGGTCGCGCTCGTAGGTTGTGATCGCGGCGCGGTTGAGCTCGTTGCGGACCACCGCCAGGGCGCGGGGCTGATCGGGACGGCGGTCGGCGCCGAAAAGGAACAGCCCGGCGCCGGTCAGGGCGGCCAGCAGGATGGCGGCGGCGGCACGTCGCCCGCGCCGTCCAGCCATGGCCGGCGCCCCCAGCAGGCTCGCTGCCACCAGCAGCGCCGGCAGGTAGATCAGCGTGTAGCCGGCCTTGGTGACGTGGAAGAGGGCGAAGAAGAGGATGGGCGGCACCGCCCACGCCGCCAGCCAGGGCAAGGCCGCCGCCACCAGGCGGAACCCCGCGGCGGCGCGCCGCCGGGGAAACGGCAGCCAGAGGGCGCCGAGCGCCACCGCCGCCGGCACGAGGCCTTGCAGGAACCACTTGGTCATGATCGTGAGGTTGTGGGCGAGCGCCTTCCAGCCGGCGCCATAGAGGATCGACGTGTAGGGCAGCAGCGCGCTGAAGTGTTCGCTGGCGATGCGCCGGTAGGCAGCCAGGCCGCCGGCCGCCGCGAGCAGCGGCGCCAACCAGGCCAATCCGACGGCGGCTCCGACCGCCGCACCCGCCGCCATGGTGCCGGCGGCCGCGCCTCGCCGCCACGCGTGCCAGGCGCCGAGCAGGAAGAGCGGCAGCAGGAGCACCAGGGTCGACGGCCGCACGCCCCCCGCGAGAGCGAAGGCGGCGCATGCCGTAAGGAAGGGGGCGCGTCCGTCCGCCATGCTCAGCGCCGCATAGGCGAGGCCCACCGTCATGCCGCCCTCGACGGCGTAGACCAGCGGCAGCTCGCCATAGAACCAGAGCAGCGGATTGAAGACGAAGAGCGCCGCCGCCAAAGCTCCGGCCCCCACGGCTCGGGCCCCGAGCCCATGACTCACGTCACCCGCGACACCCGCGTCGCTCGCGAGACCTGCGTCGCTCCCGGGACCCGCGACGCCCGCGTCGGTCGCGAGACCCGCGTGCCCCGCTGCCGGCATGCCGCGCTCCGCGGCGGCCGACGCCAGCCGCGCCGTCAGCGGCACGATCAGCGCGGCTCCCAGGGCAGTGGCCAGGATCGACAGCGCCACCATGCCGTGCAGCGAGTCCACGCCGAGCATCGCCAGCAGCTTGAGGGCCGCGATATAGAGAGGATAGCCGGGCGGATGCGGATGGTGGGCGGCGAGGTCGTACTTCTCCACCCCGAGGGCGAACTGCACCGAGTCGTGGTCCCACAGCCGCCGCGCCGCGAACGGCACCCGCGTCACGACCGCCGCCGCCGCGGCGACCAGCGCCACCCGCCGCAGGACGCGCGCTTCTGTCCGGGCCGCCGACGGTGTTGCGCCGGCTGGCGCCGCTTGCTGGATCCGTGCGCTCAAAGCACGGCGATCCTACCCCATCCGCCTGGCGGCACGTCCTTTCAGTGACTTCATCGCCGATCCACTTTGATCATGCTGTGATCTATCGATCATGTTTTACGCGCCTTCGCCGCCGCTCCCAATGTAGGACATTGACCGACTTGCGCCGTTGCCAATGCCTACAACAGAATCAGACAGGGGCTGCTAGTACACGCCGCGGCGGCGCGCCAGACTTCATATACGGCGCAAGAAACCGGCCGCCGCGGCCGGCCGCGCGGAGACCGTAGCCATGAAGCACAGCGCCATCGGCAAATGCACAATCGTATCGACGCCCGCGCCCGCAGTCTCCCTCGCGGTGAGGCGAGGCGGCGGCGCGCGCCTCTCCGCTGCCGCATCCCGGACCATCCTGGTGGTCGAGGACGACCGGGCGCTCCGCGAGCTGCTGCGGATCACTCTCGAAGGCTCGGGATACACGGTGCTGGCGGCGGCCGACGCGGCCGAGGCGCTGCGCCTGGCCGAGCCGCCGGGGCGTGCGATCGCCCTGTTGGTGAGCGACGTGACGATGCCCGGCATGACCGGACCCGATCTCGCGCGGCGGCTGCGCGCGAGCCGCGCCGGCCTCGAGGTGCTGCTGGTCTCGGGCTACTCGCGCGACAGCCAGCTGCTCGACCCGCGGGTGGCGTTCCTACAGAAACCGTT
>DATNKH010000095.1:0-10539 GCA_035603475.1 Thermoanaerobaculia bacterium | reverse complement strand
CGAGGTGGTCAGCGACCTCGGACGCGCCGAGACCGTGGTCATCAACACCTGCGCGTTCATCGAGGAAGCCAAGCAGGAGTCGATCGACACGATCCTCGAGGTGGTCGGACGCAAGGGCAGCGGCGTCGAGCGGGTGCTGGTCGCCGGTTGCATGGTCAACCGCTACGGCGACGAGCTGGCCCGCGAGATCCCGGAGATCGACGGCTTCGTCGGCCTCGACCAGCTGCGCGACGTCGGCCGCCTGGTGGAGCTGGGCGGCGGACCGCCGCTGCCGGCGCCGTCGCACCTGGTGTTCGATCACACCGCGCCGCGCCTGCTCACCACCCGCGGGCACGCCTACCTCAAGGTAGCCGAAGGCTGCAACAACCCCTGTACCTTCTGCGCCATCCCGATCTGGCGCGGGCGCTTCCGCAGCCGCACCATCGCCAGCCTGGTGGAAGAGGCGAAGCAGCTCGAGGCGGCGGGGATCCTGGAGCTGAACCTGATCGCCCAGGACACCACCCGCTTTGGCGAAGACCTGGGCCTGCGGCGGCACGGCATGGTGCGGCTGGTCGAGGCGCTGCTGGCCGCCACCTCGATTCCCTGGCTCCGCTTCCTCTACGCCTATCCCACGACGCTCGACGAGGAGCTGCTGCGCCTGATGGGCGCCGAGCCGCGCTTCTGCTCCTACCTCGACATGCCGCTGCAACACAGCCACGGCGAGATGCTGAGAGCCATGCGGCGGGGCGGCGACGCGGGCCGCTACCTGCGGCTGCTCGAGCGGGCGCGCGAGCTGGTGCCGGACGTCTTCCTGCGCTCGACCTTCATCGTCGGCTTTCCCGGCGAGACCGAGGAGCACTTCCGCGACCTGCTCGGCTTCGTCGAGCGTGCCCGCTTCGACCACCTGGGCGCCTTCGCCTTCAGCCCCGAGCCTGGCACCCCGGCGGCGAAGCTGGCCGGCACGGTCCCTCGCGGTGTGGCGCGCCGCCGCCTCCGCCAGCTGCTCACGGCGCAGCGGCCGGTCGCGCTGGCGGCGCGCCGGCGCCTGCTCGGCCGGCGGCTCGCGGTGCTGGTCGAGGGGCCGAGCGCCGAGAGCGAGCACCTGCTGGCCGCCCGCCATCACGGCATGGCGCCCGAGATCGACGGCCAGGTGCTGATCAACGACGTCGAGGACGGCGCGCTCGCGGCCGGTGGCGGTCCGCCGGTGCTGGCGACCGCCGAGATCACCGAGGCCCATGCCTCCGACCTCGTGGGCCGCCTGTTGGCGCCGGTCGCGGCCCGCCGCCGGGCCTGAGACGCCACGGCCGCTCTCCCGACCGATCGTCGCGCGGCGCCCGCCAAACGAACGCCATGCTGGTGGTTCAGGACGCCTTCGAGAGCAGTGATCTGCCGCAGGGCGCCGTCGTCGCCATCGGGAACTTCGACGGCGTCCACCGCGGCCAGTGCGCCATCCTCGAGCGCGTCGTGGCGCGGGCCCGCGAGCTGGGGGTCGGCGCGGCCCTGGTCACCTTCGACCCGCACCCTCTCGCGGTGCTGCGCCCGGAGAACGCGCCGCTTGCCATCACCACGCCGCCGCAGAAAGAGCGCCTGCTCTCCGCGGCGGGGATCGCGGTCATGCTCGTGGTGCGCTTCACCCGCGAGTTCTCGCGCACCCCGGCGCGACAGTTCGTGCGCGAGTTCCTCTGGGGGCGGCTGCGGGCGCGCGAGATCCACGTCGGCGAGAGCTTCACTTTCGGCCACCGGCGCGAGGGCACGTTCGAGATGCTGCGCAGCTTCGGCGAGGAGCTGGGCTTCACGGCCTGCGGCGTCCCCGAGGTGATGCTGCGCGGCGAACGGATCTCCAGCACCCGCATCCGGCGCGCGATCGCCGAAGGGCGGGTCGAGAGTGCGGCGGAGATGCTAGGCCGCCCTTTCTGCATCACCGGCAGCGTGGTGCGCGGCGACCGCATGGGCCAGCGTCTCGGCTGGCCCACGATCAACGTCGCGGCCGACCACAGGCTGCTGCCGTCCGACGGCGTCTATGCCAGCCGGGTTTTGCTGCCGAGCTTTCCTGCCAGCTTCGACTGCGCCACCAACATCGGCACGCGGCCGACGGTCTACGAGAACTACCAACGGGTGGTCGAAAGCCATATCCTCGACTTCAAGTCCGACGTCTACGGGCAGCGGGTCGAGCTGTCCTTCTACAAGCAATTGCGCGAAGAGCGGATCTTCCCGACGGTGATGGACCTCTCGGCCCAGATCGGCCGCGACGTCGAGGCGACACGCGAGTACTTCAGCCGCCGGCGGCTGGAACAAGAGATCCCGCCGGCCGGTTTATAGTGGCGGACGGCGGCGAAGCCATGCCAGCAGTCAATGGAGAGCGATAATACATGACTAGCGATAAGGTGGTCACGGTCAGCGAGCAGAGCTTCGAGAGCGACGTGCTGCAGTCGCAGACGCCGGTGCTGGTGGATTTCTGGGCGCCCTGGTGCGGCCCCTGCCGCATGGTGGCGCCGGTCCTCGAGGAGATCGCCGAGGAGCTGGACGGCAAGCTGCGCATCGCCAAGTTGAACGTCGACGAGAACCAGCAGCTCGCCTTCCGGTTCCAGGTGTCGAGCATCCCTACCTTCATCCTCTTCAAGGGCGGTCAGATGGCCGACCGCACCATGGGCGCGCTGCCCAAGTCGGCTTTCGTGAGCTTCATCAACCGCAACCTGTAGGCGAGGCGCCGGGGGAGGCGCCGATCGCATGGCCCACGGTCTCCCGGACCGCAGGGCCCAGGACCTGGCCGCCGGCCTCGGCGAGCTCGGCTGCCGGGCCCTGCTGGTCGTCGCGCAGTCGGAGTCCGACCCCGACCTCGCCCCATTCCTGGGCGCGCGGGCGCATCTCGGCGCCGCGCTGCTGGTCGCGCCGCGCGAGGGCCGGCCGCGGCTGGCCTACCTGAATCCCATGGAGCGGGAGGAGGCGGCGGCGACCGGCTTGCTCCTGATCACCCCGGAAGAGCTCGAGACGCTGCGCGCCGCGCGCGAGGCGCCGGAGCCCGCCGCCTACCTGGCCTGGGTCATGTCGCGGGCGCTCACGGCGAGCGGCGTGGCCCCGGGCCGGGTGGCGCTGGCCGGCCTGGCGCCGGCGGGCGAGATCCATTGCGCGTGCGCGGCGCTCGCCAGGCACGGCTGGGAGTGGGTGGCGGGCAACGAGCTCGTCCGCCTGGTGCGCAAGCGCAAGACGGCCCCGGAGCTGGCCGCGATCCGGCGGGCGGCGGACGCGACCGTGGACGTCATGCGCGCCCTGGCGGCCCGGCTGGCGGCCGCCGTTGCCCGGGTCGCCGGCCCGGGTGAGGCCGGCGGCGAGCTGTGGCTCGACGGCCGCCCACTGACGGTCGGCCGGCTGCGCGCCGAGGCGGCGCGCCTGCTGGCGGACCGCGGCGTCGAGCAGCCGCACGGCAACATCCTGGCGCCCGGCGGCGAGGGGGGCGTGCCGCACTCGGCAGGCAGCGACGGCCGGCCGCTGCGGGCCGGCGAGCCGTTGATCGTCGACCTTTTCCCGCGTGGCGCCTGGCGCGAGCGGCCGCTCATGTTCGCCGATTGCACGCGCACGCTGTGCGCCGGCGAGCCGCCGCCGGCGCTGGCCCGCGCCCACGCCGCCGTGCTGCGGGCGCTGGCGGCGGCGCGCTCGCTCGCGGCCCCCGGGGCACGGGGCTGGGACCTGCAGGAGGCGGTCTGCCTGACCTTCGAGGAGGCAGGATACGCGACGCCGCTTCGCCAGCCGGGCACCACCATCGGCTATGTCCACAACCTCGGCCACGGCATCGGCTACGAGCTGCACGAGCTGCCGATCTTCCGCAAGGTGGCGGGAGCGGAGGGGGTGCTCGCCGAGGGCGACGTCTTCACCCTCGAGCCGGGCCTCTACGACCCGGCGGCCGGCTACGGCGTCCGCCTCGAAGACCTCTGCTACCTGGGGCCGGACGGCCTGCTGGAGGTCCTGACACCGCTGCCCTACGACCTCGATCCAAGGCGCTGGATCCATGAACTGGATCCATGAAATTGAACTGCACCGGGTCTCAGGAGGTCTGTACCCCACCGGACTGAGCTCGTTCCAACGGCGGCGGGCGGCAGCGCCGCGACTCGTCCCACCCGTTGCAGACTCGGCGCGGCCCTTGCTGTAGCATGGGGTCTGATGGTTTGTCGTCCCTGTCGTGGCGACTGTTGGTGACGACCGGGGGGGATCGGCAAGGAGCCCGTGGAACTCCTGACCAGCATCCTGATCGGCCTGGGCCTTGCGGCGGCATGCGGCTTCCGGGTCTTCGTGCCGCTGCTGATCGCGGGGTTGGCGGCGCGCTTCGGCGGCCTGCCGGTGGTCGGCGGCTTCGGCTGGCTCGGCTCGACCCCGGCGCTCGTCGCCTTCTCCGTGGCAACCCTCGTCGAGATCATCGGCTACTACATTCCCTGGGTCGACAACCTGCTCGACGTCCTGGCGGCGCCCACGGCCATCGTCGCCGGAATGCTGCTGATGGCCTCGACCCTGGTCGACTGCGGGCCCTTCCTGCGCTGGACCCTGGCGGTGGTGGCCGGCGGCGGCACCGCCGCGGTCTTCCAGGGACTCACCACGGTGGCGAGGCAGGTGTCCTCCATCGGCACCGGCGGCCTCGGCAACCCGGTGCTGGCGACGGTCGAAGGCGGCGGTTCGGCGCTCCTGGCCGTGCTGGCGGTGAGCCTGCCGATCGTGGCGATGGTGCTGATCGTGGTGCTGCTGTTGCTGGTCTGGAAGCTGCTGCCCCTCCGCAAGGCGCGGCGAGCGCCCGCGGCGGCGCCGGTCGCGCCAGCTGCGCCAGGGCCCACCTAGGATGAAGGAGCGGCGGCGATGACGATGACCGCGAGCTCCGAGACGCCTGGCCGCGCCCACCGCGCCCTTCGCTCCCTCGGCGTCCTCCTCGCCGCCGGGTGCCTGCTCTGTGGCGGCGCCTGCCGCAGCACGTCGCTGAACGTGACGGAAGACCTCGAGCTGCAGCAAGGCTTGCGCGCCCGCGGCCTGGATCCGGCGTCGGTCACGGTTCCCTGGCGGCTCAGCGCCGAGATGCGCCTGTGGGTGCACCACGCGGTGCCCGACAACCTGGGGAACGAGGAGCGCCTGCAGCGGCTGCTGTCCGCCCTGCTCGGCAGCGACGGCCTGGCGCTCGTGTACAAGGCGGGCACCACCGCCACCGCGCAAGAGGTCTTCGCCAGCCATCAGGCCAACTGCCTCGCCTTCACCAGTATCTTCGTCGGCATGGCGCGCGAGGTGGGCGTGCCGGTCTTCTATCTCGACGTCGGCGACATCGAGAAGTTCGAGCGCGACGGCAACCTGGTGGTCGAGTCGGGGCACATCACCGCCGGCTACGGTTCCGGCACCCAGCTGCGCATCCTCGAGTTCACGCCGATCGCCACGCCGAGCTATCGCCAGATCCATCGCATCTCCGACCAGACCGCGGTCGCGCTCTACTATTCGAACCGCGGCGCCGAGCTGCTGCGTGGCGGCAGCGATGGCGAGGCGCTCGGCTGGCTGCAGAAGGCCGTCGCCCTCGACCCGGAGCTGGCGCGCGGCTGGATCAACTACGGCGTGGCGCTACGCCGCACGGGCAACGCCGCCGGTGCCGAGGCGGCCTACCGCAAGGCGCTCGAAGACGATCCTTCCTCGGTCGCTGCCTACCAGAACCTGGCGGCGCTGCTGTTCGTCGGCGGCCGCGCCCGCGAGGCCGGCGAGCTGATGGCGCTCTCGGGCAAGCTCGACAGCCGCAACCCGTTCAACTACCTGGCGCTGGGCGACGTCTCGCTGGGCCAGGGCCGGATCGACGAGGCGCGCCACTTCTATCGCAAGGCGCAGCACCTCGAGGGAGCCGCTGCCGACGCCGACGCCGCGCTGGGCCAGCTGGCGCTGGCGACCGGCGACCGGCGCGAGGCCCGGCGCTGGCTGCACAAGGCGGTCTCCCGCGACAGCGCCAACGACCGCGTGCAGCGGCTGGCGGCGCAGCTGGGCGAGAAGATCCCGCGCCCGGCGCCGGTCGCCCACCAGCAGTCCGGCCCGCGGGAGCGGCAGCAGCCGGCCAAGCCGGAGAGCGGCCCGGGGACCCCGGGGATCCCGGGGACCACCGCGAGGGCCACCGCAGCCCCTGAGGCAGCGGTGCCGCAACGGGCGGCCCCTTCGGATGCCGACCGGCGGGCCGTGAAGGAGCTCTCTCCGCTCGCCGACCCGCTGCGGCCTGCCGGGGCCTCGACGCCCGCCGCCGAGCGCGCGAATCCCCCGGCCGCGGCCCCCCCGGCGCCCGCGGCGCCCGCCGCGCCCGCGACGCCCGCGGCGCCCACGGCGCCCCCGGCGGTCCTCGCGCCCGATCCCAGGCCGCCCGTGCCGCCGCCCTCCGGGGCCGCTGCGTGAAGAGCTTCACCCGCTATCTCACCATGCACGTCGAGGCGCGCATGGACTTCGTCAACATCACCGCCGAGGTCGAGAAGGCGGTCGCGGAGAGCGGCGTCGCCGAGGGTCTGTGCCTGGTCAACGCCATGCACATCACCGCCAGCGTCTTCATCAACGACGACGAGCCCGGACTGCAGCGGGACTACAAGCGCTGGCTCGAGCAGCTGGCGCCTTTCGATCCCAGCCCCGAGCGCTACCTTCACAACCGCACCGGCGAGGACAACGCCGACGCCCATCACAAGCGCCAGGTCATGGGGCGCGAGGTGGTGGTGGCGATCACCCGCGGGCGCCTCGATTGCGGACCGTGGGAGCAGATCTTCTACGGCGAGTTCGACGGGCGCCGCGACAAGCGCGTGCTGATCAAGATCATCGGTGACTGACCGCGCCGCGTCTCCCGGACAACACGCGGGGGATCGCGACGGCCGGGCGGACGACGGCGGCGATCCCGGCGGCGGCGATCCCGGCGGCGCCGGCTGGCGGCTGGCGGTCGACACCGGCGGCACGTTCACCGACTGCCTGGCCGTGGATCCCCGGGGCCGGGTGCGGCGTGCGAAGGTGCTGTCCACCGCCGCGCTGCGGACCCGGATCGCGGCACGCCTCGGCGAGGCCGCGGTGCGCCTGATGCCGATCGGCGGCGCCGGCGGCGGCGCCTTGCCGGCGGGCTTCTTCGCCGGCTGCTCGCTGCGCCTGCTCGGCTCCGGCGAGGACGGCGCCGCGGGGTGGCGGGTGCTGGCCAGCGGCCCCGAGGCCGCCGCCGTCGGCGACGACGGCCCGGAGCGCCGCCTTGGAGCGACGCTGCGTCTGGACGGGACGCTGCCGGCCGGCGAGCTGGCCGGGGCCGCGGTCGAGCTGCAGGCGGCCGAGGAGGCGCCGGTGCTGGCGGCGCGGCTGGTCACGGCCACGCCGCCCGGGCAGCCGCTGCCGCCGCTCGCCATGCGTCTCGCCACCACCCGCGGCACCAACGCCCTGCTCGAGCGCAAGGGCGCGCCGGTGGCGCTGTTCCTGACCCGCGGCTTCGCCGACCTGCTGCGCATCGGCACCCAGCAGCGCCCCGAGCTGTTCGCGCTCGCCGTCGAGCGCCCGGCGCCGCTCTACCGGGCGGTGGTGGAGGTGGACGAGCGGCTGGCGGCCGACGGCTCGGAGATCGCGCCGCTCGACCTCGCGGCGCTGCGCGGGCCGGCCGGCGAGCTGCTCGCCGCGGGGGTGTCGTGCGCCGCGGTGGCGCTGCTGCACAGCTACCGCGACCCGCGGCACGAGCGCGAGCTGGGCGCCTTCCTGCGCGAGCTCGGGTTCCGGCACGTGTCCCTGTCGGCCGAGCTCGCGCCGCTGATCAAGCTGCTGCCGCGCGCCGAGACCGCGGTGGTGGACGCTTATCTCGCGCCGGTGCTCGCCGACTATCTCGCGGCGGTGGCCGCCGAGCTGCCGAGCGGCGCCCTGCATGTCATGACCAGCGCCGGCGGCCTGGTGCGGGCCTCGTCCTTCCGCGCCAAGGACAGCCTGCTCTCGGGGCCGGCGGGTGGGGTGGTGGGGGCGGCCCGCGCCGGCCGGGCGTCCGGGTTCGAGCGGGTGATCGCCTTCGACATGGGCGGCACCTCGACGGACGTGGCGCGCTTCGACGGCGACTTCGAGTACCTCTTCGAGCACCGGGTGGGCGATGCCCACCTGGTGGCGCCGGCGCTCGCCATCGAGAGCGTCGCGGCCGGGGGCGGCTCGATCTGCGCGTACCACGGCGGCCGGCTGCAGGTCGGACCCGAGAGCGCCGGCGCCCGGCCCGGCCCGGCCTGCTACGGCGCCGGCGGGCCGCTGACCCTGACCGACGTCAACCTGCTGCTCGGCAGGCTGGCCGCCGGGCGCTTCGAGATCCCGCTCGACCCCGGTGCCGCCGAGCGGGCGGCGACGGCCCTGCTGGACTCCCTGGAGCCGGCTCCGGCAGGGGAGCCGGGGCCGCATGCCGAGACCGTCGTGCCGCTCGTGCCAGGTCCCGGGCCGGTCGGCGTGCCGGCGGCGGCGCGGCGCGAGCAAGTGCTTGCCGGGCTGCTGGCCATCGCCGACGAGCGCATGGCCGAGGCCATCCGCGGCATCTCGCTGCGCCGCGGCTACGATCCGGCCGACTACGCCCTGGTGGCGTTCGGCGGCGCCGGTGCTCAGCACGCCTGCGCCGTGGCCGCGCTGCTCGGCATGGACACGGTGCTGGTGCCCGCCGACGCCGGCCTGCTGTCGGCGTTGGGGCTGGGAGCGGCCGTCGTCGAACGCTTCGCGCAGCGCCAGGTGCTGCTGCCGCTGGCCGCCGCCGCCGCGCACCTCGACGGCTGGTGCGAGGAGCTGGGGCGCGAGGCCGCCGCCGCGGTGGCTGCCGAGGGAGTGCCGCAGGCCGAGGTCGAGGTACGGCGCCGCATCGTGGCCCTGCGTTTCGCCGGACAGGAGTCGACGCTGCCGGTCGAGTACCTGGGAGCGGCAGCCCTGGCCGGGGCGTTCGCCGCCGCCTATCGAGAGGTCTACGGCTACGAGCCCGAAGGGCGGGCCATCGAGGTCGAGTCGCTGCGGGTGGTGGCCTCGTCCGGGCGGGTGGCCGCGTCCGCCGCCCAGGCCGGCGACGCCGGGCCGGTTGCCGCCGCCCATCGCGTCACGATGCAGCAGGCCTTCATCGGCGGCGCCTGGCGCGAGGTGCCGGCCTACGAGCGTTCCTCCCTGGTCGCGGGTGCTGCCTTTGCGGGCCCGGCGCTGGTGGTGGAGGACCACACCGCCACCGTGGTGGAAGCGGACTGGACCTGCTGCCTCGACGAGGCCGCCGCGCTGGTCCTGCGGCGCCGGTCGTCCGGTGCTCCCGGCCCAGATCCCCTCTATCCATATACTTGACCCCCGGATCGTTGGAAGGAGACCTGGATGTCGTTGGACCGCGGCACGTCGCGGCAGCCGGCCGCGGCCGGTGACGAGAAGCGCGGCGAGAAGGGCGAGGACGGCGAGGAGGGCGAGGGCGGCGCGGTCGCCAGGCGCCTTCGCGTCCTCGGTGCGGTCTGCGCGTCGCTCTTGGTGGCGGTGCTGGCCACGGCGGCCGCGATCGGCTGGTCGGCGGCACGTCCGGGCGCCGGCGACCTGATGGAGTCGCCGCCGTTCGATTCCTTCCTGGTCGCTCTCTGCGCCATGCTGCTGGTGCTGCTCGCCTCCGCCGCCTACGGCAGGATCCTGCGGCGGCAGGCCCCGGACGAGCTCGAGGAATCGGTGGAGGCCGAGGGAGAGGCGGAGGCGGAGGGAGCGGCGGCGGCCGACGATGCGCTGGCGGCGGAAGCAGCGGCGGAGGCCGAGGAACCGGAGGCGCGGGAGAGGGCGGTGGCGGCACGGCTGCGCGCCTACTCCTGGGCCACTGGTGCCAGCTTCGGCATGCTGGCGGTGGGCGCCGCTCTCGGCGCCCTCGTCGCGAGCGCCGGCAAGGCGCCGCTCTATGGCCTGGTGATCTGCATTGCCGCCCTGTTCTCCATGGCGGCGCGGTGGCCGCGCCGCAGCGGCTTCGACCTGGCGTTGAGGCCGGACCGGGAGGACGCCGTGTCGCGGGCGGCGGCGTGGCGCCACCTGGCGCAGCCGTTCGCGAGCCATGGCGCCGGAGCCAGCAGCAGCCCAGAGACAGCCCTCGGCGCCGGCGGGCGCGAGGCGGCAGGCGAGGGAGCCGGCAGCGGGGCGACGGACGCGGCCGCCGGCGCGGAGCCCGGAGGCACCGCGCGCGGCGACATGGGCAGACGGCCAGGATGAGTGGACAGCCGGATCATGTTGCGCCGGCGGGGGCTGGCATGACCGGCACGGCACCGGACGCGGCAGGAACGGGGGCCGGCGGCGGGGCCGCCGCCGCCGTCCAGCTCGAGCTGTTCACCCACCGCTTCGCGGCCATCGCGCGCCAGATGGGCGAGCGCTTGCAGCGCACCGCCGTCTCGACGAACGTCAAGGAGCGTCTCGACTTCTCGTGCGCCCTGCTCGACGCCGCCGGCGAGCTGGTGGTCAACGCGCCGCACATCCCGGTGCACCTCGGGGCGCTCGGGCTCTGCGTGCGGCTGACCGCCGCCGCGCTGCCGCTCGAGCCGGGCGACGTGGCGGTCACCAATCATCCCGGTTTCGGCGGGTCTCATCTCCCTGACGTGACGGTGA
>DATNKH010000094.1:0-18789 GCA_035603475.1 Thermoanaerobaculia bacterium | reverse complement strand
CTCGCCCTCGTCGAAGCAGCGGCTCCCGCTCCCCTCTCCCGCTCCACCGCCGAGCTCGGCGCCGCGGGTGCGGCGCGCTGGCAGGACGTCCTGGTCGAGCTCTGGCGAACCGAGGCGGATGCCCCGCCGCAGCTCACGGCCGCCGAGGCCCTGGTCTCCTGGACCTTCTTGCAGCCATACGCCGAGTACCTCGCCGACCACAGCGAAGCGCTGGCGGAGACCGGCAGCACGCCGGACAGGTGCCCGCGCTGCTCCGGCAGGCCGCAGGTCGGGGTGCTGCGGCCGCTGGGGGACGGCGGCAAGCGGTCGCTGATCTGCGCGCTCTGCGCGACGGAGTGGAACTTCCGGCGCATCGTCTGTCCGGCGTGCGGCGAGGAGAACGTGGACAAGCTCCCGGTCTACGTCGCCGAGGAGCTCGGCCACGTCCGCGTCGAAGCCTGCGACACCTGCCGTCATTTCATCAAGACGATCGATCTGACGAAGGACGGCAGGGCAGTGCCGGTGGTGGACGAGCTGGCGGCGATCCCGCTCAGCCTGTGGGCGGAAGAGCACGGGTACGCGAAGCTGCGGACCAACCTGCTGGGGCTCTAGCTCAGTAAGGACAAGACACTCGGAGCAGACTACCCAGGACTGAGACAGAGGCGCTCAGCGACACCCTCGGCGAGTTTCAGCTCGAAGAGACCGCGTTCACCGCGCCATGGTAATGGGTCGTCCAGGGCCCTGGGCTCTGCCAGATGCCAGGCGTATAGACCGGGGGTAAAGCTGCCGAGATCGAGATGATCGACAGCCAGCTCCCCCCAGCGGCGCGAAGTCAGCGCTTCGACATCGACTAGAGAAACGGCGCCCAGGACCGAGCCGGTCGGTAGCGATTGGAGGTGAAATCGACGCATCGCCGCGTCGTCGACGGTCTTGCTGGCGTGAATGACGAGCGTGCCGCGCAGGTCGGTCGACCACGAGCGAATCTCGACTCCCTTGAGGCCCCAGATGATCAAGCTGGCCCACGGTTGCCGGACGGTGAGTGCGAAGGCTTTCGTCACGGTTGCGAACCCGGGGCGAGCGCCGATTCGACCTCGGCCGCGAACCGTTTCATCAAGCTGAACAGATCCGGAAACCATCGGTCGGCATGCTGCCGTCCTGCGGTAGGCTCGCTGTCGACCACATCCGGAAATCTTCTTACGAACGCTCGCCAGGAGGCGCAGGCTGCGACCTCTGCCGCAAAACCTCGGAGCGACCGATACGGGCCGAGGAGCGCCATCTCCTCGGCCGAGGCCGTATGGTGCTCCGCCAGGCGGCGAATGTCAACGGCGAAGTGCCGGGGTGGGACGGCGATGGCGGCCCTCGCCAGCGACGCGCGGCGGACCAAGCAAGGCAGGCACCAGCCGCAATGTCGCGTGCCGGAGGAGCTCCTGCGGCTGGCCCATTGCTGATTCCAGCAGCTCACGGTCTCCAGCGCCAGCTCTGGGTGGGGCGCGAACACCGTGGCCATTTCGCCCTTGGTCGCCAGCTCGAAGGGGTTGAAGATCTTGATAGGGGAGGGGAAGAGCCCCTGGGCAAGGCGTTCCATCCCGAGCAGGAATGAGCTGTGAGCATGGCGGGTGGGTACCATGGCCAGACTCAGCGGCAAGTTGACCGCCAGCGGACCATTCTCGCAAACCAGCACCTCGCCGGCTCCTACCGCCGCGGCGGTTGCAAGGGCGAGGCTGAGAAAGAGGAACGACCGACTGCGCTGTGAGCGTTCTCTGAGCTGGCGGGCCACGGTCGTAACCGGGGAGGTATAGAAGGCCGCATGGTGCGGCGCCGTGGTGCCACCATAGGTGCTCTGGATACCGGCCAGGAGGGTGCGAAGCCGCTCGAAACCGTTCGTATACTGGGAGACGAATGCAGTCTCCAGGCCCGCGGCGGCGAAACTGGCGGCGGCGCAGGCTGAGTCGAGGCCGCCCGAGAAAAGAGCTACCCTGGTGATCTCCCGGTTGGAGGAGGCGCTCGGCGGGTAGGTGACGGCGGCCAGGCCGCCGGTGGCCCTCCGGAAGGTAAAGTCGAAATCGTCCTGCGTCAGCAGCGACAGCACCCTCGCCAGTTCGGGCGCCACCTCCCGCCACCTGTCAGGGCGGCGCACGGGGATGCTGAGGGCGATCCGTCGCGGGCCTTGCCGGGGCCGGCGCACCATCCGGTCGGCGATCCATACCGAAGTGGCAAGCTCGATCAGATCGCGGCAGAGCGGTGGCCAGCCGATCTCGCCAGCCAGCCCGCGCAGGCGCAGTCGCCACAGTGGGGTCGCTGGCAAGGAGACACGCCGGTCCGTGCCGCTCCTCTCCTTGTAGGTGATCTCCACGTCGGGCGGGTCAGCCGGGCATCGGCACGGGGTTGGTCTCTCGCACACTTCGCAGCTCGTCGGTGACGATCTTGCGAATCTCATTGGAGTCGGTGAGCTTGCCCTCCTTCCTGATCCGCGCGACCGCTCTCTTGGCCGCTCGAGCCGCAGCCTTCTCGACCGGCTGCAGAGCTTCCTGGATAGCAGCTTCACCGCGCGCGGGATCGGCGCGATGGAGCAGCTTCAAGATCGTGTTGGTCACGAACTGCTCGACATAGGTATTGACCACATCTCGGAAATCCGTCGCCTGCAAGCGCCGCTGGATCTGCTGTGCGGCGCTTTCGCCAGCCTGGGATGCGAGCTGCTTAATCATCAGGTGTGCCAAGACAGCGCGGCCGGCGATCGAGACCGATTCCCGGAAGGGGTCAGGGATAGCGCCTTCCTCTTTCTTGATCTCGTCGCGTAGCTGGTCGCTGAGCTCTTTGGTGGGGTTCGGTGCCTTGTCGAGCCGGTAAAGGGGAATGAATTGTTTGGGGTCGAACTTGGCCACCGCGTGCAGTCTCTTCAGCCAGTTCAGCGCGGCGACGAACGCCTGGCTGGTTTCCAACTCGCTGGAGAAATGGTGTTTCTCGGCCACAGTAAGGACGTGCGCAGCCGCAGTATCGCCGAGCGCCCGCTCCTGAGGAGCGGAGAGCACCAGCGCGCGCTCGACCCTCGCAGGAGGAGGTGTCGCCTCGCGGCCGCGCTTGGCGGCAGGAGTGCCGCGCGCCCGCGGGCGAAACTTGGCGGTAACCGCGACGATGCCCTCCAGGATATTGGCGGAGTCGGATCGGGTCAGGCGACTATTGAATTGGGTTCCCACGGTGCACCCTCCTTCATTGCACGGCTTCCCCGAGCGCCTGCCAGGTCATCGGTAGACGGTCGGGCTTCTGGCGAAGCAGCTGGCGGAGCCGGGTTGAGTACTTGGCGAGGAACTGGTCTCGCTGCGTTGCATTCGTCGGTACCTTGACGATGAAGGCGAGGATGTCGCGCCAGTGCGTCGATTGGAGTGCGGAGTCGTTGGTCGGTCTGCCGATCGCCACCGCGAAGGCGCGCACGCCAGCATCCCAGGCGCCCTCGGAATTGTGGCGATTCAGCAGCAGGCGACCCAGCTCCATTAAGGCCTCGCGCAGCGAGTTGAGTGTCCAGTCATCGCCGAGAGAACGATCGAGGATGGTGATGCAGTCGTTCAACCCCGTCAGAAAGTCGTCCTCGGAGAGCTGCTCGAGTTGCTTCTGGAGGCGAAGCGACCAGAGCTTGGCCTGGGCCGCGCGATGGCTGAGACCGTCGGCAGTGGCTGCGACGGTGGCTTCCCTGTAGGCCTGCTCCGCCTCGCTCAGCCGGTTCGCCCGGCGCAGCAGCCGCGCTCGCTGATAGAGATAAAAGAAGGTCGCGTCCGCGCCCACCTGCAGGAGTCTCTCATCGGCTTGGTTCATGCGTTCGAAGAGGTCGGCGGGGGGCGCCGATTTCCGATCCAGACGGTCGAGAGTGAAGGCAATCTGGTTGGAGATGACAGTTAGCCACTCGTCGAGCTGGCCCAGGCGGTCGGTAAGGCGAAGGGCCTCGTCGAGGTCGGCCTGGGCCGTGACCCACTCCTCAGGATCGCCGAAGACGGCGAGCTGAGTAGCCCGATCGTTGAGGATTCGTGCTCGCAGCTGCGACCGCTCCTCGCCCGCGGGGAGCTGACTTACCAATTCGAGCATGCTACCGAATGACGCGACCAGCTCGGCATGAAGGACGCGTGCACGCCCTGCCTCCTTCGAGGCTCTCGTCCAGGCAAGCGCGGCGCTGATGCGTTCACTCGGGCTCCAGCCGGCCAGCTCGAAGAGCCGATCGCCGCGGTAGATCTCAAGCAGATCGGCCGCCGCCGTTGCCTGGCCGATCCGCAGCAGAAACTGGGCGTGTATCGCGTTGTCTCGCTCGTCGGGCAAGAACCGCGTTAGCAGTAAGAAGCTGATCTCAAGCCCGATGCGAACCTCGCCCTCCGACAAGAGGAGAGGCAGCGTCAGTCTGGCCAACGCGTGGTATCTCTCGCGCCGATCTTCATCCACCTCTGGATGCAGAGCGGCCGCGAGGGTCAAGAGGTCGCGGATCAACAACGCCCGGCCGCGGCCGATATGATCGATCGCGAAGAACGGATCCTCCTCGTCGAAGCACGACTCGAGAGCCTCCAGCAGCTTCTTCGCTGACATGATCGTCACCGCCGCGGACGAGACCAGGTACTTCGGGTCGAGGGCAATCAGTTCGACGCCGTCGCTGTCGATGGGGCGCAGGATGTGACTGCTCTCCGCCGTTCTCGCCATCGCGGGAAGCCCCAGCTCGACGACCAATCGGGTGTACAAGGGCGGTAGGAGCCCCTCGGGGAAGGACCGGAGAAAGCGAAGCTTAGGCGGCAAAGGCTCCGCGCCGGCCGAACCGGCTGCTTCACCGCGGATTGCCCGCGCCAGGGCGTCGATTCCCGCCAGGAAGTCGGCGCGAGGGCGAAGGTCGACCTGCTGATGGATGGGTAAGAAGCCCGGCGGTTGAGCTTCTCCAATCAGGACAGGGATGAGGAGCGGCGAGCCCTGCCGTTCGTGGTTCAGGACCTCGGCCAACTGGTACTCATCGTTTACCCACTCCGATCGGTTGGCAGCGGGTGAAATCAGGAATGCGACGGCACGGCTAGCCTCGATCGCCTGGCTCAGCTCGCCCACGAAGCGCTGTCCCGGTTGCAAGCGGGCCCTGTCCCGGTAGACCTTGAGCTGGCGAGCTGTAAGCTCCTGCTCGATCCGTTCGGCCAGCTCCTTATCTTCAGAGCTGTAGCTGATGAAGACGTCCAGCTGTTCAGGTGGCACCCTTTAAGTTTATTGCGTTCTCGAAGGTTAAGGCAAGTAGTTGAGTCAAGTATGAGCCCACAGGAGCGGCTGGGAGGCGGGCGAGTGAGGCACGCGGCCGACTGGCTGGCCTATAATCCCGCCCTCACACCGAACCTCGTCAGGGTGATGGGGCAACCAGGGGGAACCGATGGCAGATCAGTACATCTATGTGATGAAGGACCTGCGGAAGATCTATCCGCCCAACCGCGAGGTCTTGAAGGGCATCTGGCTGTCGTTCCTGCCCGGGGCGAAGATCGGGGTGCTGGGCTTGAACGGCGCCGGCAAGAGCACGCTGCTGAAGATCATGGCGGGCGTGGTGACGGACTTCGGCGGCGAGGCCTGGCCGGCCAAGGGAGTCAGGGTCGGCTTCCTGCAGCAGGAGCCGCAGCTCGACGAGAGCAAGGACGTGCTGGGCAACGTCGAGGAGGGGGTCGCCGGCACCCGCGCCCTGCTCACCCGCTTCGACGAGATCAACGCGCGCTTCGCCGAGGACCTGGCGCCCGAGGAGATGGAGAAGCTGCTCGAGGAGCAGGCCCGGGTCCAGGACGCCATCGACGCCGCCAACGCCTGGGAGCTCGACCGCACGCTCGAGATCGCCATGGATGCGCTGCGCGTGCCGCCCGGCGATGCCGCCGTCGGCCATCTCTCGGGTGGGGAACGCCGCCGCGTGGCGCTCTGCCGGCTGCTGCTGCAGCGGCCCGACCTGCTGCTGCTCGACGAGCCGACCAATCATCTCGACGCGGAGTCGGTGGCCTGGCTGGAGCGCTTCCTCGCGGAATATCCCGGCACGGTGGTGGCGATCACCCACGATCGCTACTTCCTCGACAACGTGGCCGGCTGGATCCTCGAGCTGGACCGCGGCAGCGGCATCCCGTGGGAGGGCAACTACTCCTCCTGGCTGGAGCAGAAGGAGCAGCGCCTGGCGCTCGAGGAGAAGCAGGAATCCTCTCGCCGGCGGACCCTGCAGCGCGAGCTCGAATGGGTGCGGATGAGCCCGCGCGCCCGCCAGGCCAAGGGCAAGGCGCGCCTCACCCACTACGAGCAGCTGCTGGCCGAGGACCGCGACGCGGCCAAGCGCGTCGAGCAGAACGAGATCCACATCCCGGCCGGCCCTCGGCTGGGCGACCTGGTGGTCGAGACCAAGGGGCTGCGCAAGGGTTACGGCGACAACCTGCTCATCGACGGGCTGTCCTTCTCGCTGCCGCGCGGCGGCATCGTCGGCATCATCGGGCCCAACGGCGCCGGCAAGACGACGCTCTTCCGCATGATCACCGGCCAGGAGCAGCCCGACGCCGGCACCCTCCGCGTCGGCGACACGGTGAAGATCGCCTACGCCGATCAGAGCCGCGACGACCTGGAGCCGGAGAGGGCGGTCTGGGAGGCGATCTCGGACGGCAGGGACGTGGTGGACCTCGGCGGCCGCGAGGTGCCGGCCCGCTCCTACGCCGCCGCGTTCAACTTCAAGGGGTCCGATCAGCAGAAGCGGGTCAAGGACCTCTCGGGCGGCGAGCGCAACCGGCTGCACCTCGCGCGCACCCTGCGCGCCGGCGGCAACCTGCTGCTGCTCGACGAGCCCACCAACGATCTCGACGTGGACACCCTGCGGGCGCTCGAGGAGGCGCTCCTCGCCTTCGCCGGCTGCGCGGTGGTGATCAGCCACGACCGCTGGTTCCTCGATCGCATCGCCACGCACATCCTGGCCTTCGAGGGCGATTCCCAGGTCGTCTGGTTCGAGGGCAACTACGAGGCCTACGAGGCCGACCGGCGGCGGCGCCTCGGCGCCGAGGCCGACCAGCCGCACCGCATCCGCTACAAGCGGCTCGCCAAGGCTTAAAGGCAGGCAGGCCGCCGCACGGCGAGGTCCCGCCAGGCACGCGGGAGCCAGGCGATCCCTTCCGACCCGTGGCGGGCGGGCCCCCCCTCCCCTTTCACCAGGGGAGATTGGTGTAGTCCCCCTATACCTTTTTTGCAAAGCACGGCGGGAGCTGCGGAAGAGACGCGCACCTCATCCTCTTCATTCCATAGGCGAAGGCATCGGACCGGCGCTGGCATTGGGGTTGCACTGACTCTGGAGCGACGAGCGAGGTGGCGGGAGGGGACGTCACGATCCGGGCAGAACGGTCCCGGCGAGTTGCAAGACCTTCGTGTTCCCGCCGCGCGATGCGGCCGGTTCCTCCACATCCATCTCGCATCATTTGAACGGGAGGCGCTCGTACAGCTCCCGGCGAACGAGGACCCAGTCCGACACTACGAGAGGAGTTACTCGATGCGGCGCAAACTCTTTTCCCTGTTCCTGAGCCTGCTGGTGGCCGCGGCCCTGGCCGCCGCCGCGCAGACCTCCGGGACAGGCTCGAGCTCGGCCGGGACGAGTCCCACCGGCAGCACCGCGACCAGCGGGACCGGCACCATGGGCACGAGCACGACGAACTCCAGCACGCCGAGCACGACCTCCACGCCCAGCAACGTCCCGGGCTATAGCAACGGCGCGGGCAGCAGCACCGGCACGGCCCCCTCCGGGACGAGCACGACGGGCACCAACCCGAACTCGCCGAACTCGGCCGGGAGCGCCACGAGCGCCACCGGCGCGACCGGTTCGAGCACGGAGACCGGCGGCACCGGGACCAGCACCTACGGGACCGGGACCAGCACGGCCGGCACCGATCCGAATCCCTCCGGCGGCGCGATGGGTTCCAGCGGCACCGGCACCAGCAACTACAGCACTGGAAGCAGCACCTCCGGGACCGGCACCCTCGCGGGCGGCGGCAGCAGCGCCACCGGCAGCACGACCGACACCAGCGTCTCCGGCAGCACGACTGAAACCAGCGCCACCGGCACCGGCAGCAGCACCGCCGGCGACACCTCGTCGACCAGTGGCGCCAGCTCGCTGCCGCGCACGGCCAGCGATCTGCCCCTGCTCACCATCATCGGCCTGCTGGCAGTGGCCGGCGCGCTGATGGTTCGCTCGCTCGCACGGCGCGACGCCTGATCGTCGCGCCGGCGCGAAATCGGCCAACCAACGAGAGGAGCTATCCATGAAGCGCAACGCCCTTTACATCTTCCTCATCCTGCTTCTCGCCACCGCTCTGACGGCGCTGGCGCAGAGCCCGACCTCCTCCAGCACGGGTGGTTCGGAGACCAAGGACCCCTACGGGGCAACTCTCGACCATCCGAATCCGGGCTCGACAATGCCTGCCCCCGGCCAGACCGCGACGGAGCCCAACGTCCCCGCGGCCACCGCCCCCGCGGCCACGCCGGCGACAACGCCGAGCACCACCTCCACGACCACGTCGACTACTGTCGACAACACGAGCGGCACCCCGACCTCGACCACCGACACCAGCGGCACCGCCCCTGACACGAGCACCACTGCCAGTGGCAAGCTGCCGCGCACGGCCAGCGACCTTCCGCTCCTCGCCACCATCGGCCTGCTGGCCCTCGGCGGCGCGCTGACGGTTCGTTCGATCGCCAGGCGGAACACCTAGGCCGCGCGTTCGCGCACGGCAGGCATACACTCTTGACTCGAACCTGAGCACCTGGCGCTACGGCGCCAGGTGCTCGTGTCTGGTTCACAGACTGGAGATGCCGGCCCGGCTGCCCTTCGCCGCGCAGGAGGTGCCCGGATGCCCTACATCTTGAAGGAGAGCCTGAGCCGCAAGGGCACCCTGCTGCTCTGGCTGGAACGCCTGCTGCTGGCCGTCGGGCTGCTCTGCTTGGGCCTGGTGGCCTTCGCGGTGATCGACGCCCGCTGGTTCGCGTACCAGGAAGGCCGCCGCCTCGACCGTGCCTTGCAGGCCCGGGAAGCGGCGGCGGGCAGCGAGTCCCGGACATCGGCGAGGGACCTCGCGGCGCGCCGGGCCGCGCCGGGGCCGGCGAGCGAGACCGATCGGCTCGACACCTTCCGCCCCGGCGGCCCGGCGGCGCCGCCGCCAGCCCCGGAGGGCTCGGTGCTGGGACGCATCGAGATCTCGCGCGTCGGCATCTCGTCGCTGGTGCTCGAGGGCGTCACCGGAGAGACCTTGCGGCGCGGCGTCGGCCACATCGGCGGCACCCCGTTGCCGCGTTTGCCCGGCAACCTCGGCTTGGCCGGCCATCGCGACACCGTCTTCCGCGGCCTCAAGGACATCCGGAAGGGCGACTCCGTCACCCTCGACACCCTCGACGGCACCTACCACTATGTCGTCGACTGGGCCCAGGTCGTGGATCCCGACGACGTCGGGGTCCTCGCCGTTTCCAACCAGCCCGAGCTGACCCTGGTCACCTGCTATCCCTTCTACTACGTCGGCTCGGCCCCGGAACGGTTCGTGGTGCGCGCCCATCTCCTGGGCGGCGACGGCCCGGCGACCGGCGGCGAGCTGCCCGGCGCCGCCATCGCCGCCCCCGCCGCACCGGCGAAGGGCAATGTCGCCAAGGACTCCCCCTGAACCCTGGCGAGAGCCGCGCGCTCTCGGTGAGCCCGGCCTCAGCCGGTCATTGGCCTGTCATTGGATGGGGGATTTTCCTCCGGCCGGTTGAGGGTTTCCCCCCTGGCCTGTCCCTGCCCCTCGCCCCAGGATGAGAAGGCATGACTCCACTACGCGTGCTGATCCTGGAAGACTCGGAGGCGGACGCGGCGCTCCTCGTCCGCGCCCTGCGCGACGGCGGGTATGCGCCGGCCTGGGAGCGCGTGGAGACGGCGGCCGCGCTGGCCGCGGCGGTCGATCGCCAGCCATGGGACGTGATCCTGGCCGCCAACGTCATGGCCCTGCTGACCGTGCGCGACGCGCTGGCAGTCGTGCGCGGCCGTGAGCTCGACCTCCCCGTCATCGTCCTGTCGCGCCAGCCGGGCGAGACCCCGGCGACCCCGGCGGCCGTGGCGATCGAGGCGGTCGAGTCGATGCGTGCCGGGGCCTGCGACTACATGCTCATGCGGGACCTGTCGCGGCTCGTCCCGGCGGTCGAGCGCGAGCTGCGCGAAGCGGCCGGCCGCGCCGCGCGTCACCGGGCTGAGAGCGCCCTGCGCCGGCTGGTGAAGGCGGTCGAGACGGTCGGCATCGGCATCACGGTGACGGACGTCCAGGGAAGGATCGTCTACACCAATCCGGCCGAGGCGCGGATGCACGGCTACACGGCCGAGGAGCTGGTGGGCATGCGCGCGCAGGTGCTGGCGCCGCCGCCGGCGCGGCAAGACGTCGCGCCGCAGCGGCTCGCCGCGCTCAAGGGCTGGCGCCGCGAGAGCTTCAACATGCGCAAGGACGGCTCCCTGTTCCCGGTGCAGCTGGTGTCCGACGTCGTCACCGACGCCGCCGGCACGCCGATCGGGATCGTCACCTGCTGCGTCGACATCAGCGAGCGCCGGCAGGCCGAAGCCGCACAGCGCGCCTCCGAGGCTCGCTATCGCAAGCTCTTCGATCGCAACCTGGCGGGTGTCTACCGCGCCACCGTCGAGGGCGCGATCCTCGAGTGCAACGATGCGCTGGCGCGCATCCTCGGCTGGTCCAGCCGGGCGGAGGTGCGATCCCGCAAGGTGGCGGAGTTCTACTTCCGCAAGCGGGACTTGAAGCGCGTCATGGACGATCTCTATCGCCTGGGCACGCTCGCCGGTCACGAGATCGAGCTGCGCCGCCGCGACGGCTCCCCCGTCTGGGTGCTCGCCAATGCCAGCCTGCTCGAGGAGGGCGGCGGGCCCGTGGTCGTCGAGGGCACCCTCGTCGACATCACTCACCGCAAGCTGGCGCGGGGGCAGCTCGAGTACCAGGCGCACCATGACGCCCTGACCCGCCTGCCCAACCGTGCTCTGCTCGAGCAGCGCCTCGCGGCCGCCCTCCGTCACGCCGAGCGCGGCGGCGGCGGCCTGGCCCTGGTCTACCTCGACGTCGATCGCCTGAAGGCGATCAACGACACGCTCGGCCACGACGCCGGCGACGCGCTGCTGCGCGGTCTCGGCGATCGTCTCACGAGCTGCCTGCGCCGGGAGGACACCGTGGCGCGGGTCGGCGGCGACGAGTTCGTCATGCTCCTCCCGGCGGTGCGGACGCGGCAGGAAGCCACGGGCATCGCGCAGAAGATCCTGAAAGCCCTGGCCAAGCGCTTCCAGGTCGAGGGCCACGAGATCCAGGTCACCGCGAGCCTCGGCATCGCGCTGTATCCGGAGGACGGCAGGGACGCCGCCACCTTGCGCCGGCGGGCGGACGCCGCCCTCTACCGGGCCAAGCAGCTCGGCCGCAACACCTACCGCTTCTCTTCCCCGGACTCGGCCCCGGACGCCGCTCAGGACGCCGCCGCGGACTCCGCTCCGGGCTCCGGCTCCGATCATCAGAGCTCCGGCCGGGGCCCCGCCCGGGAATGCGCCCCGGACTCCGGTCAGAGCTCCGCCCAGGGCTCCGGCCAGGGCGCCGGCGGCACCGCGGCCTCGCACCAGGAGCTCGACCGCGAGCTGCTGACCCTCATCCGCTGAGCGCCGCCACCGGCGCCCCTGCCGGGGCGAGCGGCAGCCAGATGGTGAAGTCGCTGCCGTGGCCGGGACCGTCGCTGTGCGCCTCGACGCGGCCGCCGTGCATCTCGACCAGGCTGCGGACCAGCGTCAGGCCGATGCCGAGCCCGCCCGCGGAGCGGTCCAGCCCCTGCGGGCCCTGGATGAAGAGGTCGAACACCCTGGGCAGCAGGTCGCCGGGGATCCCGGCGCCGCTGTCGCGGACGCGCACCATCGCGAGGCCGTCGCGGGCGGCGGCGTCGATCTCGACCAGGCCGCCGGGGTCGGTGAACTTGACGGCGTTGCGGATCAGGTTGGCGAGCACCTGCTCGATGCGCGTCGGATCGGCGACCAGGGGCAGCGGCTCGCCGGGCAGCGAGACCTGGAGGCGATGGCGGCGGGCTTCCACCAGCTGGCGCGTCGACTCGACCGCGTGCCTGACCACCTCGCCGAGATCGATCGGCACGCGGCGCAGCTCGACCTTGCCGCGGGTGATCCGCGACACGTCGAGCAGGTCGTCGACCAGCCGCGCCAGGTGCTGGCTCTGGCGCCCGATGATCGCGACCGAGCGGGCCACCGGCGGCGCCAGCGAATCCATTCGCCCGAGCACGTAGGCGGCGGTCGAGACGGCGCCGAGCGGATTGCGCAGCTCGTGCGCCAGCATGGCCAGGAACTCGTCCTTGCGGCGGTCGCTCTCGGCCAGGGCCTCGGCGCGGGCGCGCAGCTCCGCCGCCAGGCGCTCGCTCTCGGCGGTCCGCTGGGCCAGGCGGTCGCGCATCTCGCGGAAGGCCGCGGACAGCCGCTCGACCTCGGTGATGCGGCTGCTCTCGAGCGGTGCCCAGGGATTGCCGGCGGTGAGCTCGCCGACGGCATCGGCCAGCGTACCCAGGGGACGGGTGATGAGACGGGCGACCAGGATGCCGCCGGCGACCGCCAGCGGCAGCACCAGCAGCAGCGTCGCGAAGGCCAGGTCGCGGCCGCGGTCAACCCCGGCGAGCGCGGAGGCGATGGGACGTTCGATGGCCACCATCCAGCTGAAGCCGGACACCGGCGCGAAGGCCGCGAGGCGTCCGGAGAGCTCCGGCGGCGACACGGTGGCCGCACCGCGGTCCCAGCCGGCTTCCAGCCGCGAGGCTTCGGCCGCCAGGCCGTAGCTGCGAGCCAGCAGGTTGCCGTAGCCGTCGCCGAGCGAGACGATCGAGCCCTGGCGCACGATCCGCCGCTCGAGCGCCTGGGAACCGAAGGTCAGGATGACGGCGGCGGCCGGCCGGCCGTCGGGTCCGGAGACCGGGGCGGCCACCAGCAGCAGCCGGCGTCCCGACGCCCGGTCCAGCCCGAGCTGGATCGGCGCCTCGCGGCGCGTCGCCGTGGCGCGTGCGACGTCGCGGAGCGTGGCAGCGTCGATCTCGCCGCCGCCGTCCGAGGCCACGACGTGCCCGTCGAGGCCGACCACCAGCATCCCGGTGACGTCGCGGTACCCCGCGCGGCTCCTCTCGAGCAGCTGCCGCTGCAACTCGGACTCGAGGCGAAGCTGGCCGGAGAGGGCGGCGATGGTCGCGGCGCGGGCGCCGTTGAGCTCGACGTAGTCGCGCACGTTCTGGGCGACCGAACGCGCTTCCACGCCGAGCGTCTCGGTTGACTGGTCGGTCGCCAGGCGCGCTTCCTGGCTGGTGGAGACGGCCACGGCGATGACCAGCGCCAGCGACGTCGCCACCGCCAGGGCCAGGGCGAGCCGGGTGCGCAGGGCCGAGGTGTCGAGATCCGCGGACCACCCCCGCAGCCCGGGGAGCAGGGCGACCGCGCTGCCCACGCCCCAGAACAGCGCGATCCCGGTCCAGGCGGGCGGCGGCATCGCCGCGAGCGCCCCCAGCGAGACCAGGGCGGCGCCGGCGGCGAGGTGCGCCGCCCAGAGCACGCGGCGCGGCAGCTCGCGGTTCGTAGCCTCGTCGCTGCCGCCGCCGCCGCCGCTGGTCGATGCGCTCGGCGGTCGCCGATGCAGCTGAACCCAGCAGAGCGGCACGCCGGTCGCGAACAGCGCCAGGCCCAGCCACGGCAGCCTGGCACCGCCGAGGAGGGTCCAGCGCGCTTCGAAGATCCCCGGCAGCAGCACCAGGACGACGCCGAGGATCGTGGAGCTCAGGCCCATCGCCAGCGCCAGCAGGTCGCCGGTGGGGCCGCGCGGCGGGCGGCCGCGCAGGCCGGGAGAGGTCAGCAGGCCGCCGGCGAGCACCGTGTAGAAGATCATCCCGGCCCATCCCCCCGCCTCCGCCAGCGCGGCCGCGAGGGACAGCAGCACCAGGCTGGCAAGGCCATGCGCCAGCAAGCGCGGCGCCCGCCGCGTGCGCAGCGTCGCCATCGACAGCAAGCCGACCCCGGCGGCGAGCGCGGCGGCGGCCCAGACCGTGCCGAAGGCCCGCAGCGGCTCGTACATCGGCCCGCCGAACTGGTGAGGCGCGACCAGCATGAAGGCGCCGATGAAGCTGCAGAACAGCCCCATGGCCCAGCGCAGGCTGGAGCCCGACAGGGCGGACAGCGCCGCGGGCGCGCGTCGCGTCGGAGCGGCCAGTGGCGCGGGCGCGGCCGGCGACAGCGGCGGCCCGGGCAGGCGCGGCGGCGACGACGGCAGTCCCGGCGAGGCCGGCGATGATCCACCGGCGGTTGCGGCAGGCGAGGACGGAGGAGTGCCGGAAGCGGAGGGCATGGAGGACCCGACTCCTCAAGGATAACGGATTCGGCGCCGCGCGGCCGGCACCGCCGCAACGGTGACCGCAACCCGCGGCCGGCCCGCGGCGTTATTGCCGAAGGGCGTCCGCGCTCAGCCGGTTACAATTCATCCCGTCATTCCGTCATCCCGTCATCCAGCGATGGGGCGACCAGGTTGGCGGCCGATCCGCCGAGGAGACTCATGCCCGCATCGTCGAGCGCCCGTTGCGTCCGCTTCAGCGTCACCGCCGCTGCCGCCTTCGCCGCCTGGATCGGCCTGGTCCCGGCCGGCCCGGCGACCGGCGCCACCCAGGCGACGACCTCTACCTCTCCGTTGCTCGGCTTCAGCTCCGAGCACGCCGCGGACGAGCGCGCGCTCGAGGCCCGCTTCGACGCCGCGCTGCGCCGGGAGGAGCTGGCGCCGTGGCTGAAGCGCCTGTCGGCGCGGCCGCACCACCTCGGCTCGCCCTACGACAAGGAGAACGCCGAGTTCATCGCCGGCCTCTATCGGTCGTGGGGTTACGACACCCGCATCGAGGTATTCCGGGTGCTCTACGCCACCCCGAAGGAGCGGCGCCTGGAGATGATCGCGCCGCGGGCCTTCACCGCCTCGCTGATGGAGCCGCCGCTGCCGCAGGACGCCACCTCCGGCCAGACCTCCGAGCAGCTGCCGCCGTTCAACGTCTACTCGATCGACGGCGACGTCACCGGCGACCTCGTCTACGTCAACTATGGCGTGCCGAAGGATTACGAGGAGCTCGAGCGCCGCGGCATCGACGTCAAGGGCAAGATCGTCATCTCCCGCTACGGCGGCTCGTGGCGCGGCATCAAGCCGAAGGTGGCGGCCGAGCACGGCGCCATCGGCTGCCTCATCTACTCCGATCCGCACGAGGACGGCTACTTCCAGGGCGACGTCTACCCGCAGGGGGGCTACCGCAACGAGCACAGCGTGCAGCGCGGCTCGGTGGCGGACATGCCGCTCTACTCCGGCGACCCGCTGACCCCCGGCGTGGGCGCGCCCGCCGAGGCCAGGAGCTTCGACCTCAAGGACGCGAAGACCCTCACCAAGATCCCGGTGCTGCCGATCTCCTACGCCGACGCCGAGCCGCTGCTGCACGCCATGGCCGGGCCGATGGCGCCCGCGGCCTGGCGCGGCGCGCTGCCTCTCCCGTACCATCTCGGCCCCGGTCCGGCGCGGGTCCATCTGCGCCTGGCGTTCGACTGGCAGCTGGTGCCGGCGTACGACGTCATCGCGCGGCTGCCGGGCGCCGAGCACCCGGACGAGTGGATCATCCGCGGCAACCATCACGACGGGTGGGTGAACGGCGCCGCCGATCCGCTGTCCGGGCAGGTCGCGCTGCTGGCGGAGGCGCACGCGGTCTCGGCGCTGGTCAAGAGCGGCTGGCGGCCGAAGCGCACGATCATCTACACCGCCTGGGACGGCGAGGAGCCCGGCCTGCTCGGCTCGACCGAGTGGGCGGAGACCCACGCCGCCGAGCTGCGGCAGAAGGCGGTGCTGTACCTCAACTCGGACAGCAACAGCCGGGGCTTCCTGCGCGCGGGCGGCTCGCACACGCTGGAAAAGCTGCTGGGGCAGGTGGCCCGCGACGTGGTGGATCCCGAGAAGCACGTCAGCGTCGCGGCGCGACTGCGCGCCGCGCAGTTGGTGGACGGCTCCGCGGAGTCGCGGCAGGAGGCGAAGAGCGGCGAGCTGCGCCTCGGCGCCCTCGGCTCGGGCTCGGACTACACCCCCTTCCTGCAGCACCTGGGCATCGCGTCGCTCGATCTCGGCTACGGCGGCGAGGGTCATTACGGCCAGTACCACTCGATCTACGACAGCTACGACCACTACATGCGTTTCATGGACCCGACCATGCAGTACGGCATCACCCTCGCCCAGACCGCGGGCCGGGTGGTGCTGCGCGTCGCCTCGGCCGACGTGCTGCCGCTCGACTTCGAGCATTTCGCCGCGACCGTCGGCCGCTACGTCAAGGAGGTCGAGGAGCTGGCCGACAAGATGCGCGAGGAGACCGAGGACCACAACCGCGCGATCGCCGACAACCTGTTCGACGAAGCCGCCGATCCGACGGAGACCTGGGTCACGCCGAAGCGCCGCGATCCGGTGCCGCACCTCAACTTCGCGCCGCTCGAGAACGCCCGCGACCGCCTGACGAAGAGCGCCCATGCCTACCAGGCGGCGCTCGAGAAGGCCGGCCCGGGCGCCGGCGGCCTCGGATCCGAAGCCCGCCGCGGGCTCGACCTGGCACTGCTGCAGGCCGAGCGCGCCCTCACCGGCCCGGGCCTGCCGCGCCGCCCCTGGTACGTGCACCAGATCTACGCTCCCGGCTTCTACACCGGCTACGGCGTCAAGACCCTCCCCGGGGTCCGCGAGGCGATCGAGGAGCGCAAGTGGCGGGAGCTCGACGAGCAGGTGGCAGCCACCGCCAGGGCGATCGAAGCCTTCGCCGCCGAGGTGGACAGGGCGGCCGCGCTGCTCGCGGGTGCGGCGCCCACCCAGGCGGCGGCGAGGTAGCCGTTCGCGGGAGTGCCGGGGGCGGGCCGATGGGGAACTCTAGCCGCAGCCGCAGGCGCAGGTCTCGACCGTGTGGCTGGCGTCGGCGGTGGCCGGCGCGAGGTCGAGGACGCCACGCACTTTCGCGACCAGCGTGGACGGCCGGAAGGGCTTCTGCAAGAAGTCGACCCCGGCGTCGAGGAGCGCCGGATCCTGGCTGTACCCTGACAGCAGCAGGACCCTGAGCCCCGGCCGGATCGCCGCGAGCCTGCGGGCGAGCTCGGGACCCTGCATCCCAGGCATGGTCACGTCGCTGACCAGCAGAGCGATGGGCTCGGCGTGCCGCTCGGCGAGCTCCAACGCCGCGGGTCCGCTGGCGCTTGCCAGCACCGTGTAGCCGCAGGTCTCGAGCGCGATCTGCAGCAAGGTGCGGAGCACCTCGTCGTCCTCGGCAACCAGGATGGTCTCGGACCCCCTGGGGACCGTGTAAGCGGCAAGAACTTCGTTCATGATTCGATCCTCCCGACAGCGGGCCGGTGAGCCCTTGAGATGGATCGAAAATAACGCAGCGGCGGCGGCGGCGGAATCGGCCGGCGGCTGAGATCGGTGTAGGACCCCTCGCGACGGCGGTGTCGTCTCTGGTCCGACAGGACGGCCGCCTTGGAGCTCTAAGGGTCTCTCCCATGGTCTCGTTGACAGAAACCTGCACGCATGGTACACATTTCTGCATGCGAACCACGCTAGACATCGATGACCGGGTCCTGAGGCAGGCCAAGCGCCGCGCGCTCGAGACAGGCGAGACGCTGACCCGCTTCATCGAGGTGGCCATCCGGAGCCGGCTGGCCGAAGCGCAGCACCTGCCGCCTTATCGGCTTACCCTTCTGACCAAGAGAGGGGAGGCTCGACCCGGCGTGGACTGGGACGATCGGGAATCGATCTACGAGCACATGGAAGGCCGATCCTGATCGCGATCGATACGAACATCCTGGTTTACGCCCACCGCGAGGAGCTGCCGAAGCATGCGCTGGCGGCCCGGCGGCTGATCGCCCTGGCGGAAGGAAAGAGCCGATGGGCGCTGCCGGTGTTCGTCCTCGGCGAGTTCCTGCGCATCATCACCCACCCCAGGCTCTTCCATCCCCCGTTCTCGACCGACGAAGCCTGCATGGCGGCGTCGCGGATCCTCGCCGCGCCGAGCCTCTCCGTGCTGTATCCAGGCCCAGCCTTCCCCGAGCTGCTGCTCGAGGCCATCGGGGAATCGCAAGCCGGCGGGAACCTCGTCTTCGACGCCCAGATCGTAGCTCTCTGCCGAGAAGCGGGCGTTGGCGCTCTCCTCACCGAGGATCGGGACTTCGCCCGCTTCCGCGCCTTTCCTGTCGAACGGCTCGGGTAGGACGGCAGCCGCAGATTCTCGTGCCGCACGCCGGCTGGTTTGACGGCCGGCTGGTCAGGAGGTCTTCACTCGAAGTCGTCCCTGACAAAAACCTCCTCGGCGTGCCCACCGGGCTGAGTAAGGTACAGCTTGCCGTCGCGCAACTCGAATCGACCGGTGACGACCGTGGGTTGTCCTGATCCTTTGGCGCCGGCCAGATCCAGAGAGTCCAGGGAGTACGTTCGATTCGTCATGTCATAGCGTCCTGCCGATGAGCGAAAGGGAGATCGCATCTTGAAAACGCCATCGCGGGTATAGGTGTAGGTGGCATCCTTGAAAGCCGCGTCCAGCTTCGTGCCCGGCAGCGGCATGTCGTTCTTCCAGACGCCGACGATGGCGGCATCTCCGGGCTTGCCTCCCTTGATCCGGACGAAGCGGATCTCCCCCTCCGCGTCGCCCCATCGTTCATACAGGCGATCTCCCTCGAAGCGGACCGTGATGAGTTGCGGCTTGGCTCCCGGAAGGGTGGTCTCCGGAGGAAGGATCAGGGTG
>DATNKH010000093.1:0-28639 GCA_035603475.1 Thermoanaerobaculia bacterium | reverse complement strand
GCCCGGCCGCGCCCATCGCCCGCCGGCGTTGCGGGTCCGACAGCAGCAGGTTGGCGGCGCCGGCCATTGCCTCGACGTCGCCCACCGGGAACAGGAAGCCGCACTCGCCGTCGACCACCAGCTCGGGCAGGCCGCCGGCTGCGGTGGCGATGACAGGCACCTCGCACGAGAGCGCCTCGAGCGCCGCGAGGCCGAACGACTCCGTCTCGGAGGGCAGCAGGAAGCCGTCGGCGCCGACCAGCACCTCTTCGATCAGCGGCAGGCTGCCGATGAAGGTGACCCATTGACAGATGTCGTGCTCGCGGCAGTACTGCTCGACCTTGCCGCGGTCGGGGCCGTCGCCGACCATCAACAGGCGACTCGGGTGCTGCAGCAGCACGCGCTCGAACACCCGGATGACGTCGAGCACGCGCTTGACCGGGCGGAAGTTCGAGATGTGGATCAGCACGCCTTCGCCCGGCTTCGCCCAGCGGCGCGCGCCGGGGGTGTCGCGGGCCCGCTCGTAGCGCACGGGATCGATGAAGTTGGGGATCACGTCGATCTGGCTGTGGATGCCGAGCTGCTCGATCGAGGTCTGGCGCAGCGACCGCGAGACGGCGGTCACCGCATCGCTCTCCAGGATGCTCCAGCGGGTGGTCTCGAGATAGTTCGGATCGTTGCCCACCAGGGTGACGTCGGTGCCGTGCAGCGTGGTCACCACCGGCAGCGGCTGCGGTGCGACGATCTGCCGCGCCATCACCGCCGAGGCGGCGTTGGGGATCGCGTAGTGGACGTGGAGCACGTCGAGCCGGCCGTGGCGCGCCACCTCCACCATCTTGGTGGTGAGCGCCAGCGAGTAGGGCGGGTAGTCGTCGAACAGCGGGTAGCGGGGCGTCACCACCTCGTGAAAGAAGAGCCGCGAGTTGGCGAGCGACAGGCGCGAGGGCAGGGCATAGCTGATCACGTGCACCTCGTCGCCGTGGTCGGCCAGCGCCATCGCCAGCTCGGTGGCCACGACACCGGAACCGCCGTAGGTGGGGTAGCAGCTGATGCCGATCCTCATCGCGGACCCCTCGGTACGAGCGCCAGCAGGTCCGCGACGGCCAGCGGCTGCGGGCTCCAGAAGGGCTCGCCGAGCTCGGCGCCGATCAGCTGGCCGAAGTGCCGTGCGCGTCCCTCGACGGCGAGACGGAACTCGCGCGAGGACACCTTGGTCAGCGGGCCGCCGCGCTCGCCCGCCGCCTCGCCGGCTGGTGCGACGGCGGCGCCGCCGGCCCCGGTTGCGCCGGCGGCGCCACTACCGGTGCTGCCGGCGCCGCCGCCAGGCTGGTAGATCTGGCTGCGGTAGGCCGCCAGCGCCGCCAGCTTGGCCTCCCAGGCCGTCGTCACGTCGACGACGAAGCTCGGCTCGAACGTATGATGCTGCATGTAGGAGAAGATCGCCGCCGGCCGGTGGGCGGCCAGCGCCCGGCTCCCGCGCGCCTGCAGCCCCGAATAGAAGGCCGCGGCGGCCACCAGGCGATGACCCCGCTCGTGGTCGGGATGGCGGTCGTGACGCGGCGGCCCCAGCACCAGCTCGGGGCGCCAGGTCCGCAGCACCTCGATCAGCGCCTCCTCTTCGGGCTCGCCGTCGCGCAGGGCCCCGTCGCCGCAGTCCAGGAACGCGAGCTCCACCGCGCCCAGCGCGGCGGCCGCCTGCTCGGCCTCCGCCAGCCGCTGCTCGGGAGTGCCGCGGGTGCCGCGCTCGCCCCGGGTCAGGTGCAGGATGCCCACCCGGCGGCCCTGGCGCGCTGCGAGAGCCAGGGTGCCGCCGCAGCCGAGCTCGACGTCGTCGGGATGCGGCCCGATGGCCAGCACGTCCAGCTTGCTCATGGCAGGATCACCGCCAGCAAGGTCGGGTCGAGCTCGAGCTGCTCCCAGAAGCTGGCAGCCAGCCGGTCGCCGTACTTGCCCTGGAAGTGCGCCGCGCAGATGACGCGCTCCTGCGGCTTGCCGCCCGGCAGGCAGAGCTGGCGCAGCGCCTCGACCCGCCGGCTCTGCAGCTCGTCGCACCGGGCCAGCGAGGGCATCGCCTTCTCCGCGAACAGGTCGACGGCGCGCAGCACCTGCTCCCGGGTCTTGGCCAGGGGCCGCTCGAGGTTGGGATCGGCCGCGAGGGCCGGCGCGTGCAGCTCGTCCAGCGCCGCCGCGATGCGTCCACGCACCGGCGCCACGAAGTCGCCGCCGGCGCGCTCCGCCAGCGTGCGGTCGAGGTGTGAACGATCGCCGAGCAAGTCGGCAAGGGTCAACCCGGCGCCTTCGAGGTGCTGCGCCTTGCCGGGGTCCAGCACCAGGGTCTGCGGCCGCAGCGCGACGTAGGGCGCCGCGATCTCGAGCACGCCATAGACCGCCGCCGCCTGCGGCATGTACGACAGCTCGCCGGGGCCGAGCACTTGCAGCGTGGTGCCGAGCACCGCGTCGGCGACCGCAGGCCGCGCGAGGACGCCGGGGCTCACCACGGCGGGGTTCTCGGCGAGGATGCGCAGCAGCTCGCCCACGCCCCCGGCTCCGGCCTTGTCATCCGCGCCGTCCGTGCCGTCCGTGCGGTTCGCGCCGTCCGCGCCGGCCGCGCGGTCCGCGCCGTCCGTGCCGCGAAGGGCGAACCCCTCGTCGCCGCGCCACTCGATGCGGCGGCGCTGGCCATGGCGCAGGAGGAACAGGGGGCTCGCACCCGGCTGCGGGTTCACTCGCAGCTCGTAACCGCGCGCCTGCACCGCGGCGTCCTGGCGCGCGAGGGCTGCCGCCAGCTGGCCGCGACGCTCGATCAAGCGCGCCAGCCAGGGCTTCTCCGCCTGCTTGAGCGCCGGATGCATCGCGTCGAGCAGCAACGGGCAGCGGCTGCCGAGCATGTGCGCCATGACGCGGCAGAACGCCTCGCCGAAGCGCGCGTCCGGCTGGTACCAGCGGGCCAGCGTCCGCAGCCACTCGGCGTAGCGGTCTCCGGGCACCGCCTCGGCGATGGCGCGCAGCACCTCGGTCACCGCGGGCGACAGCGCGCGCATGCCGACCGGCAGCAGCGGCTGGGTGTCGGGGCCGAGGTCGAAGCTGCGCGGCCCGTCGGCGGTGAGCACCGTGGCGCTCGCCACCTCCGCGTAGTCATGGTCCTCGGTCGCCACCCAGAACACCGCGACGGCCGGCTCGCCGGCCGCCTCGAGCGCCGCCGCCCAGCGCGCCGCGGCCACCACCTTGGCGAAAGTCATCAGGGGGCCGCCGAACAGGCCCGGCTGCTGGCCGGCGACCACCACGCGGGTGGCCGGATCGGCCAGGCGCTTGCAGGCGCCGTCGGCGCCCAGGTGGCCGTAGGAGCGGTTGCTGGCCAGGACGGCCGCCGCCAGCTCGGCGC
The DNA here is from genome assembly GCA_035603475.1 of Thermoanaerobaculia bacterium. Taxonomy (GTDB): domain Bacteria; phylum Acidobacteriota; class Thermoanaerobaculia; order Multivoradales; family UBA5704; genus JASLEW01. The sequence goes on along the minus strand of DATNKH010000093.1, from coordinate 25,278 downwards.
GCGATAGGCCGCCGGCTGCGCCGGCGGGACGGGCGCCCGCCGCCGCGGAGGCGGCGATCGACGGCAGCTGGCCGGGGGCGAGGAAGCGCAGCGGCGCGAGCAGGTCGAGATCGCCGCCGCCGAGGAAGGCCCGCGGCAGCGGCGGCAGCAGGCCGGCGGCTACCAGGTCGACCCGCAGGGCGTCAGGCAGGCTTCCAACCGACGAGGATGAGGCGTTCGCTGTCACTGCTGTAGGGGTCCCCCTGGAAGTTGCCGTAGAGGCCGGTGACCTCGAGGCCCGCCCAATGCAGCCCGATCGTGACCTCCTCGGGCTGGTAGGCGCGTACGCTCTCGAGGAATGTTCGTGGAGTACCGCCTCCGCCTGGAGCCTGCACGCGGATACGTTTGTTGATGCGTTTGGTTGCGGCGTCGTACCAGCGCTCGATCTCGACGGTCTGGGTCTCCGCGGCGCGCGCGCCGGACCTGGCGGTCTTCGCGGGCCGGCGCTTGGCGGGGCGGTCATGGCCTTCGTGAGCCCGGCCGTCGAGGCGCTGGACCTCGCGCGGTTGCAGGTGCCGCAGGGTGTTGGCGCTGTTCATGATGTCGATCAGGAACCGGCCGTCCGGGACCAGCACGCGGACGATCTCCTCGAGGACCTGGAAGTTCTCGCGCTCCTTCTCGAAGTACCCGAAAGAGGTGAAGAAGTTCAGGACCCAGTCGAAGCTGGCGGCGGCGAACGGCAGGCAGCGCATGTCGCCGGCCGCGCGCGGCAGCCCGCGGGCATGGGCCAGCATGGTCAGCGAGAGGTCGACGCCGAGCGTGCGGTACCCGCGCCGGCGCAACGCCGCCGTGTGGCGGCCGGCGCCGCAGGCCAGGTCGAGCACGGCGCGCGGCCGCGGCTCGCCGAGCCGGCGCTCGACGAAGTCGACGTGTGCCTCGGCCTCCTGCTCGTCGCGATGAGAATAGAGGCCCAGGTACTCTTCGCCGAACCATTCCTTGTACCAGGCAGCCACCCATCACCCATCATATCTTCGGCTGCCATTCCTACGGTGACCGCGGCTTCGCGGTATTCTTGAGATTCATGCAGTGGAGCTTGACGGTGGATTGGGTCCTGGTGCCGGGAGGGTGGTTCTGGATGGGTGGCGGGCCGCGCGACAACGAGAACCCTCGCCATGAGGTCTGGCTGCCGGCGTTCCGCCTTGCGAGGTCGCCGGTGACCCGGGGGGACTACCAGGCTTTCCTCGACGAGACCCGGCATCCGGCGCCTGATTTCTGGCGGGAGGCCGTGTTCGGGCATCCGCGGATGCCGGCGGTGGGTCCGTCCTGGGAGGACGCGGTGGCTTACTGCGCCTGGGCCGGACGACGACCGGGACTGCCGTTGCGCCTGCCGACGGAGGCGGAGTGGGAGTGCGCGGCGAAGGCCGGTCGAGAGGTGGCGTACCCCTGGGGGGACGAGCCCCCGGAGTCGCTGCCGGACTACAGCCGGCGCTGGCTGCACGGGCCGGAGCCGGTCGACGCCTACCCCTCGCTCCACCCGCTCGGCCTGCTGGGCATGGGCGAGAACGTGCACGAGTGGTGCACCGACTGGTTCGATCCCGACTACTACCAACACTCGCCGCGCCGGGAGCCGCGCGGCCCCGAGGCCGGCACGCGGCGGGCGTCGCGCGGCGGCTCGTGGCGGCACCAGGTCAAGGCCAGCCGCTGCGCCGCGCGCTCCGCCATCCCGCCGGGTCTGCGCTACAGCGATTACGGCTTCCGCCTGGCGCTCAGCACTGCCAGCGTCCCGGCGCCGGCCCGCCCGCCCGAGCCCGGCGAGACCGGCGAGACCGGGGGAGACCGGCGATGAGCCCGGGGGACGGCGAGAGGGGCACTGCCGGCCCGGGGGCCGACGCCGCCGCCCGTCCCGGGCGCGGGAGCGCCTGGAGGGCCGCCGCCTTCGCGGCTGCCGGGAGCCTCGTGCTGCACGGCGCGGCGGTGCTCTGGGTCTGGCACTCGGGCGGCTTCGGCCGCGTCGGCGTGATCGCCTGGATCGACTTCCCCTCCTCGCTCGCCTACCTGCGGCCGCGTGGGGGCATCAAGCTCGCCTGGAGCCTGCTTCTCGGCGGCCTGCAATGGGCCGCTCTCGGCGCCGGCCTGAGCCTGCTGTTCGGCCGTGCCGCACGGCGGCCGGGGGCTTGAGGCCAGCCACCCACGGTACCCCGCCCACCCCCTCGTAGAGGGAGTCTCGTTCCCCGGGTTACAATTGACGGATGGTGCAAGTGGGGTCCGTCCGCGTCGATCCGCCGCTCTGGTTGGCCCCCATGGCAGGCGTCACCGACCGTGATTTCCGCCTGATCGTGCGGCGGATCGGCGGCGTCGGCGTGGTGTCGATGGAGTTCATCTCGTCGCGGGCGATCGTGTCGGGCAACCAGAAGACGCGCGACTTGATGTACTTCAGCGACGAGGAGCGGCCGCTGGCCATCCAGATCTACGGCTCGGACGTCGCGACCATGCGCGAGGCGGCGCTGGTGGTCGAGGAGCTGGGTCCGGACATCTGCGACATCAACATGGGCTGCCCGGCCAACAAGGTGCTCAAGGGCTGCGCTGGCGCCGCCTTGATGGGCGACCTCGGTCTCGCCGAGCGGATCATCCGCGCGGTGCGCGACGTGCTGTCGATACCGCTCACCGTCAAGTTCCGCCTGGGCCTCGACGACTGCCGCCGCAACTATCTCGAGCTGGGGAAGGTCTGCGAGGCCAACGGCGTCGCCGCGGTGGCGATGCACGCGCGCACCGCGCGGCAGATGTACACCGGCGAAGCCGACTGGTCGCACCTGGCGCGTCTCAAGGAAAGCCTCGGCATCCCGGTGATCGGCAACGGCGACGTGCGCGAGCCCGAAGACGCCTGCCGCATTCAGGCGGCCACCGGCTGCGACGGCGTCATGGTCGGCCGCGGCGCCACTCGCAATCCATGGATCTTCCGGCAGATCGCCGCGCGCATGTCGGGCGGCCGTCTCTCCCAGCCGACCCTCGCCGATCGGCGGGCCCTGATCCTCGGGCATTTCCGCATGGTCGCGGAGCGCGAGAGCTCGGCCTTCGCGATGCACAAGCTGCGCAAGTTCACCGGCTGGTACACCCATGGCCTGCCGAACGGGCGCCGCCTGCGGCAGGAGATCAATCAGCTGCCGGACGTCGGCAGCTTCCTGGCGGCGGTCGAGAGCTTCCTCGAAGAGCTGGTCGACGACGAGCAGGCGGCGTAGTGCAGGTCCCCCCGTCGCCGGTCGAGCACGCCATCGATCTTCCCCATGCCCCGGCCGCGGCGCTGCGCGCCCTGGGCGCCGCCGCCGAGGAGTGGGGCGCGGACTTCGCGCCGGCGGTGACGGGCGGCCCGGGCGGCGAGCTGCGCCTGCCGGTGGTGGCGGGCCTGCGGCGTGGCCTGCTCTCCGGACCGGTGGCGGTGAAGCCGGCAGGCCGCGGATCGCGGCTGGTCTTCAGGCCGGTGGCGCAGGACTACTACCTGGAGACCACCGCCATCGCGCTGCTGTCGATCGCCGCGGCCGGGGCCTTGCTCACCGTGGCCTGGCCGCTGTTTCCCCGGCTCCTCCCCGTCGCGCCGCTGGGGGCCGTGCTGGCGGTCGGGGGCTGGTTCCTGGTGCTCTCGCGGCTGCGCGGCCAGGGGCCGGAGGAGTTCCTGGCGAGCGTCGCCGGCCACGCGGGCGCCGAGACCGGGGCTCCCGGTTCCGGCGAGGCTTCCGCGGCTGCTGCGGAATAGGCGGTCCCCTTCGACGGGTTGTATAGTGGTCCAGGTTCATCGGCGTTCTTTGGCAACTTGGGGGCGTACCGGTTTCGACGGGGAACAGAAGCGGAGCGGAGGCGGCGTGTCCGAAGTCCACCCGTAAAGTGGAACGTTTAACTGCGAACGACAACTTCGCACTCGCGGCCTAATTAAGCCGTGACGTACCGATGAGAGCGCGACCCGCGGCGCTCATCGGTGCGACGCCAAAGCGGGTCAAGGGGTCCGGTTGCCTTGTGCCGTACCCTGATATACAGCAAGGCTGGCCGCCGCGCCAGGCGCCTTCTTCCGACGCGCGCGCGGCAAGATTTCAAATAGAAGGCTACGCACGTAGAAACCTCTGAGACGCGTTTTCCGGACGTGGGTTCGACTCCCACCGCCTCCACCATTTCCTCCGCCTCATCGATTTCCTTCGCCTCATCGATTTCGCTCGCCTCGTCGCCTCTTTACGAGCTTCCTCTCTTGCTTGCAGGTTGTCTCTGCGCGCCGGATCTACACCTTGGCGGCCATGGCGAACGCCCGCTCGATGCTCTGCTCGAACGGCGGCTCGAGCACCCCGACCTCGGTGACGATGGCGGTGATCAGATCGTGCGGCGTGACGTCGAAAGCGAAGTTCACCGCCTCGGTCTCGGGCGGCGCGATGCGGCTGCCGAAGACCTCGGTCACCTCCTCGGCGCGGCGGCGCTCGATCGGGATGGCCGCGCCGTCCGCGGTGGCGCGGTCGACGGTGGACAGCGGCGCGGCGACGTAGAACGGCACCGCGTGGCGAGCCGCCAGCACCGCGAGCGGATAGGTGCCGATCTTGTTGGCGGTATCGCCGTTGGCCGCGATGCGGTCGGCGCCGACCACGATGCGGTCCACCAAGCCCTGCGCCATCAGGGTGCCGGCGCTCGAGTCGGTGACCAGCCGGAAGGGGATGCCGAGCCGGCGGAGCTCCCAGGCGGTGAGGCGGGCGCCCTGCAGCAGTGGCCGGGTCTCGTCCACCCACACCAGCCCCACACCCTGGCGCCGCCAGGCGGACTGGATCACGCCGAGAGCGGTGCCATAGCCGGCAGTCGCCAGCGCGCCGGCGTTGCAGTGAGTGAGCACCCGGGAGCCGGTGGCGAAGAGCGCCGCGCCGTGCTCGCCGATCCGCCGGTTGATCTCGACGTCGTCCGCGGCGAGCTGATGCGCCCACGCGAGCAACGCCGCCGCCGCCGCCGCGGGCCCGGCCGGTGCGCTCTGGTCGAAGACGCGCCGCCCGCGGTCGATGGCCCAGCGCAAGTTCACGGCGGTGGGGCGGGTGGCGCCGAGCAGCTCGGCCACCGCCGCGAAGCGCGGTCCCAGCTCGGCGGCATCGCGCACCGCGGCGATGCCCAGCGCCAGGCCATAGGCGGCCGCCACGCCGATGGCGGGCGCGCCACGCACCGCCAGGCGGCAGATCGCGTCCGCCACCTGCTCCGGCGTGCTGCAGTCGAGCCAGACCTCCTGGTCCGGCAGCAGCGTCTGGTCGAGCAGCAGCAACGAGCCCTGCCGCCAGCGCATGGGCGAGAAGGTCGGCTCGGCGGTCTCGGGAGGGGGATCGTTCATGGTGTGTTCGGATCTTACCTTGCGTCAGTTTCCTCTGCCTCTGTCAGAAGCAGAGGAAACTGACTGTGAGATCATCACCCCGCTGCAGCCAAATGACCACGACGGCGACCAGGGAGACATAGTGAAAGGCACGACCCGAGGCCTCGGATTCTCGACCCGCGCCATCCATGCCGGGCAGCCGCCGGACTCGCGGACCGGAGCGGTGGCAGTTCCGATCTACCAGACGTCGACCTACGTGCAGCTGAGCCTTGGCGAGCACCAGGGATACGAGTACGCGCGGGTGCAGAACCCGACCAGGGAAGCCCTCGAGCAGAACCTCGCGCAGCTTGAGGGAGGAGTGTCCGGGCATGCTTTTGCCTCGGGCATGGCGGCCATCGCCAGCCTGATGACCCTGGTCAAGGCGGGAGAGCACGTCGTGGTGTCGCGCAACGTCTACGGCGGCACCTACCGCTATTTCTCACAGATCCTGGAGCGGAACCAGGTGTCGTTCTCGTGGGTGGACAGCAGCCGGCTCGACGCCGTCGCCGCGGCGATGACCCCGGCCACGCGGATGGTGTTCATCGAGACGCCGACCAACCCGGTCATGGACATCTCCGACATCGCCGGCGCCGCCGAGATCGCCCATGCCCGGGGCGCGCTGCTGGTGGTCGACAACACTTTCCTCTCGCCCTACCTGCAGCGGCCGCTCGAACGCGGCGCCGACATGGTGGTGCACTCGACGACCAAGTTCCTGAACGGTCACAGCGATTCCGTCGGCGGTGCCGTGGTGTGCGCCCGCCAGCAGGACGCCGAATGGCTGGCCTTCGTGCAGAAATCGATGGGGGCCATCCTCTCGCCTTTCGATTCCTTCCTGGTCATGCGCGGCATCAAGACGCTCGCCGTGCGCATGGAGCGGCACGAGCGCAACGCCGCCGCCGTCGTGGCGATGCTCGCCGCCCATCCCAAGGTGCCGCGGGTCCTCTACCCCGGCCTGCCGGACCATCCCGGGCGCGAGGTCCATCGCCGCCAGGCCTCGGGCTTCGGCTCCATGATCACTCTCGAGATGGGCACCTATGCCGCCGCCAAGACCTTGCTGGACAACGTCAGGGTGCTGAGCCTTGCCGAGAGCCTCGGCGGCGTCGAGAGCCTGATCTCCCACCCGGCCAGCATGACCCACGCCTCGGTGCCGGCCGAGAGCCGCAGCGCCCTGGGACTGACCGACAGCATGGTGCGGATCTCGGTGGGTATCGAGGACGTCGAGGATCTCCTCGCCGACCTCGAGCAGGCGCTGGCCAAGGTCTGATTCGGATCTGTCGACCAGCTTTAGAAGCTAGGGGCGCGCGCTCGGCGCGGGGCGGCGGGGTTCGCGGACGGCGGCGACGGCCGGCAGGCGATCGCTGCGGGGGATCAGAAGTCTGTGTCGTCGGGATCGGCGGCGTAGGCGAGCTCGTCCTCCTCCTCGTCGGAGAACTCGGCCTCCTTGTCGACCGAGCTCGCGATCCAGTCGAGGAAGCTCTGATCGCCCTGGCTGACACCGAAGGACAGGACCTCCGGCAGCTCGTAGCTGTGCAGCTCGCGGATGGTCGCGGCCACGCCTTCGAACTCCTGCTGCAGGGTCTTGACGATCAGCAGCAGCTCGCCGTCCTTGCAGATCTTCCCCTGCCAGCGGTAGATCGAGCGGATGGCGGGGACGATGTTCACACAGGCCGCCTGCCGGCGTGCGACGAGCTCGCGGGCGATGAGGTAAGCCTGCTCCTCGGTGCCCACGGTTGTCACCACGACGATCGCCCGCATGGCAGCCACGTTACTGCACCGCCAGCGAGCGAGTCAATGCGACGCGGCGGCGCGCGCGAGGAGCGCCCGAGCGAACCCGGAGCGATAGCTACTATAGTCGGGCAGTGCGAAGAACCTCGAGGGGCTCGTGCGGCGGCTGGCTGGCGCTTGCGGTCCTGCTGTGCGTACCGCGTGGGGCCGCCGCGCCCCTGCCACCCTCGGCTCCCCGGACTTCGGCGCCGTTGCCCGGCGGCACAGAGCATCCCGCCGCCGACCTCGCTCGACGGTTGCCGGAGCTGAGCGGCGTCGTCGAGGAGTACCGCGGGCTGCGCTTCGAGCATCCCGTTCGCCTGAACACCGTCACGCGTGGGGACCTCGGCGAGCAGCTCGCTGCTCGACTCGAGATCGGCAACCGGTCGGCCTTCGGCGACATCGAGAGGCTCGAGATCGGCCTCGAGGCGTTCGGCTTCATCCCGCGGTCGATGAACCTTGCAGACATCTATCCGCGGTCCCTCGCCGCCGGGCTCGCGGGCGTCTACGATTGGCACGACAAGGTCCTGTCCCTGGTCACCGGGTCGGAGACTTTCTTCGGCGATGCCTTCTCGCGGCGTCACGGCGCATTGGTTGCCGCCCGCATTCGCGAGGGGCTGCTGATCCACGAGCTCACTCACGCGCTGCAGGACCAGCACTTCGATCTGGCAAGGCTGACCGCCGGCGGCGCCTGGTCGGACGCCGTCATGGCGCGCGTCGCCCTGGTCGAAGGCGACGCGACCCTGGTCATGCTCGCCGATATGGTCGGTACTCCGCCGGGCGAGATCCCGCGGGTCTCGCTCCTCTTACGGCACCTGCTCGACCATCCCGAGCAGTTCTCCGCGATGGCCCCGGGCGTTCCGGGCGCGGCAGGCCCGGCCGACGAACCGGCGTGGTTCAGGGAGACGACCGCGTTCAGCTACCTGCAGGGCGCCAGCTTCTGCGCCGCGGTGCTGGAGCGCGGCGGACAGCGGCTTCTCGACCACGCCTTCAGCGCCGACCCGCCGCTCTCCACCGCGCAGATCCTGCATCCCGAGAAATGGTTCGACCGCCGCGACGATCCTGTCGCCATCGCCTGGCCCGAGCTTCGGGCGGAGCTGCCGGGCTACGGCAAGGCCGCCGACGGCCAGCTTGGCGAGCTGGGGATCAAGATCCTGCTGCGGCAGAGCCTGCACGACCCGCAGCGTGCCGAAGCCGTCGCCGGCGGCTGGGCGGGCGATCGCTTCGCCGTGTACCAGCGGCCCCTCTCCGGCAGCGCCGCGGCGGCGCGCCGAGCGCCGGGAGGCCCTGGCGCTGCTGGTGAAGGTGAGGGGCACGACGGTGCGAGGTCGGTGCTGGCCTGGATCACGGAATGGGACGACGCCGAGGACGCGGCCAGGTTCGCCGCGGCGGCCGGAGAGCTCGGCGTCGGCTGGTCGGTCGAGCGCACGGCTGCGCGCCGCGTGGTCCTCCTGCGTGGCAGTCTTGCCGCGGCCGAGCGGACCGCGCTCACCGCCAAGCTGGCCAAGGCGCCTGCCGAGCCCGGCGCCAACCGCCCTGTGCCTGCCGCGGCGATCGATCCAGAGCGGCGGATCGGAGCGGCAGGCAGCTTCACGGCAGCCCGGCTTGTAGCGCGGCTGGCAGCGGGCCGGCAGCTCATGCCGGACCACCCGCTGTCCGTGGGCCACCTCGGCGAAGACCGGCGTACCTACAGCTACCCGGAGGTGGGGCTGACGCTCCGCCTGCCCTTGGCGCTCGCGAGCTGGCAAGCCCGGGCACCGAGAAGCCCGTTCGTTCTCCAGGACCTGGCCGATCCGCAAGGGGACTCTGTCTCTGTCGTCGCGACCGACGTCGGCCCTGCCAATCTGCCCATCGAGACTCTCGAGCCCTTCTACGAACAGAGCTGGAAGTCGTCGCTGCCCGATTTCGCCAAGCTCGACGGCCGCCTCGTCGAAGCCTCCGGTCAGCGCGCCTACGACTTGCGCTTCAGCTTCACTCGCGAAGACGCCAGGTTCCAGGGGCTGGCGCGTCTCTTCCAGCGCGGCACCCAGCTCCTGATCATCGACATCGAAGCCCGCGAGGACCGCTGGCCCGAGATCGAGCCGAGCGCCAGGGAGCTGCTCGCGGGCGTCACCGTGGCACCGGCAGCGTCGCCGGCCGAGCCGCGCCCGGGCGGCCTTCAGCTGCTCCTCCAGGTCCGCGTCGACCCGGCGCTGGACGCCGACGCCCGTGCGGCGGTCATGCGCCGGGAGGTCGAGACCCTCCGCATTCGCCTCGGCGAGGCGCTGGGGGATCCCGGACCGCGGGTGGAGGAGCTCTCCGGCGAGCGGATCATGGTCCGGTTGGCGCCGCCGGACTCGCCGGACCGCCGGGAGCGGGCGCGCCGGCTGGTCACGGCGGGGGGACAGGTAGAGATCCGCCTGGTCGCCTATCCCGAGCGATCCGGGGTCGGCGTAGGGCGCGCGGAGATCCTGAGTCATTATGGCGGCCGCGTCCCCGCGGACGTCGAGGTCCTGGAGAGCCGCATGCCGCGGCGCGAGCCGCCCGGCGGCACCGGCGCCGGCGTCGAATGCTTCGCGGTCGAAAAGCCGCGCTCGGTCACCAGCAGCGACTTCAGCGCCGTGAGCGTGGACACCGGGGCCGGCGGAGAACCGGTGGTCACGTTCTCGCTTCAGCCCGAGGCCGCCCGGAGACTCGGCGAGATCACTTCCGCCAACCCGGGGCGCGTCCTTGCCTTCGTGGTCGACGACGAGGTGATGCTGGCGGCGGTGATCCACGTCCGCATCACCGACACCGCGATGATCGAAGGCAACTTCACTCCCGAGGAGGCCGCGGACCTGGCCATTGCGATGCGCCACCCGCTGCCTGCCGGCGTCAAATGCCGCGAGGAACGCACCATCCTGGACGACGGGCAGCTCGGTGCCCCTCGTCCCTGCCAGTGACCAGGCGCTAAGGCCAGGCCCATCGGCGCCGTGCTGATGGCCCTATCGCACTGTTCCCCCGGCGCAGCCTGCCGCGCCCCCCTCCCGCCGAGACCCCGCCCGAGTGCGGGACCTCTCCGCCAACCATCCTGAAGAAGACGCCCTGGCCGGAGCCACCGGCTCGCGGGTCTGTGCAATAGATGAGGGCACGGCCGGCCCGGAAGGCCGGCCGCCCTCTTCCCTGTCACTGTCCTGCGTCCGTGCCCGTTCGCCGCTCGCCACCCCCTCTCCGGGTTTGATCACGCCGGCACAGCAAGATCAAGGAACGGGCCAAGAGCGAACAAAGCCGCTAAACACAGCAAACACGAGGCTTCCCGTCGTTCGCCGCAAACCTCCGGCGATGAAGCGAGTAAAGGGATTAGGACGAGGGAGGCGAAGAAGCGGACGGGCAGGGGCAGCAAATGGGCCGCTGCGTGGGGTCTGCGCTCCACCGGCATGATCGTCAAGCGATCGCGACGGGCCGCCAAATCGTTTGACATGCAGGCCGACGGGGCCATCCTCGGGCCGGCTGTCACCGTGCGATTCTGGACGAGGACGTAGTAGATTACGCCGCATGGCTCAAGACCGGCACATCGCGCGGGAATACCTGGAGGCGCTGATCATCGCGGCCATCTTCCTGCAGTTCGCGAATACCTTCGTGGTTCAGACCTACTACATCCCCAGCGGCTCGATGGAGAACACCCTGCTGGTTGGCGACCACCTCTTCGTCAACCGGTTCATCTATGGTCCGGCCGCCACGGACCTCGAGCGCAAGCTCTTGCCCCTACGCCCGGTGCACCGAGGCGACATCGTCGTCTTCCGCTCCAAGGAGAACCTCCGCATCGACGTGGTGAAACGCTGCGTCGGCATCCCCGGCGACGTCATCCGCGTCGTCGACAAGCGGCTGTACATCAACGGCAACTTGGTGAACGACTCGGCCTATGCCATTCACCGCTCCCTGGAGCACATCCCGCCCAACTTCGGGGAGCTGGGGACGCGGGACTACTTCGGCCCTTTCCCGGTGCCGCCGGCCAGCTACTTCTGCATGGGCGACAACCGCGACAACTCCTTGGACTCCCGCTTCTGGGGGGAGCTGCCGGCGAGCTATCTGCTGGGCAGGGCGTTCCTCATCTACTGGTCGCGCGACGGCGAGACCTCGGACGGCAGCTGGCAGGGCCTCGGCGCGACGATCTCCAACCTCGCCGACACCGCGCGCGGCTTTTTCGAGTTCGGACCCATGAAGACCCGCTGGAACCGCACCTTCAAGCTCGTCCGGTAGCGCCGCGGCCCTGATGTCGAACGAGACCACCCCGAAGCCGGTGGTGCGGGAGTACCTGGAAGCCCTGCTGATCGCCGTCATCTTCGCGACCTTCGCGCGCACCTTCGTCTTCCAGGCGTTCAAGATCCCGTCGGGCTCGATGGAGGAGAACCTCCTCATCGGCGATCACATCCTGGTGAACAAGTTCATCTACGGCCCGAGGCCGTCCGCGCTCGAGAGAGCACTGTTGCCCTTCCGCGACGTGCGGCGCGGGGACGTGGTGGTCTTCCGTTGGCCGGTGGACCCGTCTCGCGACTTCATCAAGCGCGCCGTCGGCCTGCCCGGCGACGTCGTCAAGCTCGTCGACAAGCACCTCTATGTCAACGGCAAGCTGGTGGGCGACGAGGGCTACACCTACCACAGCGATCCGGTCACCTACCCACGCGGCCCCGCCCAGGGCCCGGGCCATTCCCGCGACAATTTCGGTCCCGTCCGCGTCCCTTCCGACAGCTACTTCTGCCTCGGCGACAACCGCGACAACTCTCACGACTCCCGCTTCTGGGGCGTGGTGCCCGCGAGCCACCTCAAGGGCCGGGCCTTCGTCGTCTACTGGTCGTTCGAGGAGGATCCCTCGGATGCCATGGACGGGCCTGGTTGGCGCGGCAGGCTGCGGCAGATCGCGCAGGTGGCCCTCCACTTCTTCTCCCACACCCGCTGGGCGCGCACGTTCAGGATCGTGCGCTGACCTCCGGCGGCGCCCGCCGCCGCGGCCACAGTAGTGGGTCAGTTCCCTCCCGCCTCCACGCCGCCCACGCTGCCCACGCTGCGCCGGGCGCCGACGGTGGCCTGGTTTGCGCTAGACTCGTCGCGCCGCCATTCCGGGGAGGAGATTGGACATGCGACGCAGGATCGCCGAGCGGGGCGAAGGGAATCTCGGGTGCATCATCTGGGTCGTGGTTCTGGGTCTCGCCGTCCTCATCGCGGTCAAGATGGTGCCGGTCAAGATCGCCAGCTCTCAGCTCTACGACTACATGGACAAGGACATGGCGACCCACGCGGCCACGGCGCCGCCGGACGCGATCTCCAAGGCCATCCTCGCCAAGGCGAAGGAGCTCGAGCTGCCGTTGGCCAAGGAAGACGTCCACGTCGAGAGAGTCGGCGACAACATCAGGATGCGGGCCGTGTTCACGGTGCCGGTCGAGTTCCCGGGCTACACCTACATGTGGCACTTCGATCACCAGGTGAACCGGCCGATCTACATCTTCTGAGCCGACGACCCCCTGCCGGTGACCCCGAGGCAAGACGCCCCCTTCCGCCCCCTCGCCAGGGGCGCCTCGTCGTAGGTCCATGTCGATGAGCACCGAGCCCGGAAGCGCCGCGGCGGCACCTGACGCTGGGCAGGCGGTCGAGGCTCGGGACTCCGTGGCCACGGACGGACGGGCTCGCCACATCGCCCGGACCCTGGTCTGCGGCTTCCTGCCGGGCGCCCTGGTCGGCGCCCAGCTCGCCGGACTGCTGTTCTTCCTGAACCCGGCCCTGCCCTGGCGCATGACGCCGGTCTTTCGGGCCCTGGCGTGGTACGCGCTGGTCTTGGGGGTCGCCAGCCTCGCGCTCCACCTGCCGCTGCTCGCCTGGCCACGCGCGCTTCCTGGCCGCCTGCTGCCATGGACGCTGACGGCGGCCTTCGCGCTGGCGGCGGTGCTCGACGGGACGCACGCTTCCCACTATGCCTACTACCTGCCCACCGGCATCAACGAGCGGCTGATCAAGACGGCCATCTGGCTCTCCGTCGCCGCGCTCATCGCCTTCTACACCGCGCTGCTCCACACCCTCGATCGGCGCCGCTACGGCTGGCGCAGCCAGCTCGCGTTCGTGTTGCTCTACGGCTTGTCCATCTTCGTCATGATCGAGCGGCGAGCGGCCTTCCATCCGCCACCGCCGCTGCCGCCGCGCCCGGCGGAGGTCGAGCGGGTGCCGCGGCCGAGGCTGTGGGTGATCGGCCTCGACACGGCGACCCTCGACGCCATCCTGCCGCTTGCCGGGCAGGGACAGCTGCCGTTCCTTGCCGGCATCCTGCGCCGCGGTGCCTACGGGCGCCTGGAATCGCTGTCGCCGGTGCGCCCCGAGGCGTTGTGGACCACCCTGGCGACCGGCAAGTACCCCTGGCAGCATGGGGTCACCGGCAGCCGCCTGTACCGCGCCCAGCGCATCGGCCCTGGCGCTGAGCTGCGGCTGCTCCCGGTGGGCATCGGCTTCACCCGCTGGGGACTGGCGGCGGCCCGCGGCCGGCTCTTGCACGGCTTCTCGCGGCAGGCGCTCGCGCTCTGGGAGATCCTGCCGCGGCTCGGCATCCCGGCGGGTGTGGTGGGGTGGCCGGCTTCGTCGCCGGTTTCATCCGAGCCGGTGTTCGCGTTCTCCGACCGCTACTTCGCCGATCGCGCCGGCGCCGGCGACGCCTGGCCGCCCCAGCTGGCCGACCTGGCGCGAGGCTTCCGCCCCGAGCCGCCCGCCGTGCGGGCCTTGCTCAAGTCCCGCTTCGGGTCCGGCTCGCCGCCGCCGCTCGTGGCGGCCTTCTCGGATGATCTGTGGCGGGAATCGCTGACCGAGGCCCTGCTCGACCGGACCCCGGAGCTGGGCAACTTCTCGCTGGTGTTGCCCGGCCTGCGGCAGGTCTCGCGCCGATACTTCGGGGGCTTCAACAACGTCCAGTTCCATGCCGTCCAGGCACCCGACTTCGTCGAGGCCTCCGAGCGGGTCGCGGACTACTACAAGCGCCTGGACGCCTTCCTGGCCGAGCTCTGGCAGCGCCACACCGGAGCCGACATCCTGGTGCTGGTCTCCGCTTCGGGCATCGAGAGCTCGACCGGGTGGCGGCGGGTGCTCGGCGAGCTGTCGCGGGAGGCATCGCTCAAAGGCTTCGATTCCGATGCTCCGGACGGTGTGCTGATGCTCTACGGCGACGGGGTGCAACCGGGCGCCCTGCTCACCGGCGCGCGGCTGGTGGACGTGCTGCCGACCCTGATGTACGCCCTGCACCTGCCGGTGGCCCGCGATCTCGACGGCGAGGTGCTCACTCCCGCCTTCGACAAGTCCTTCCTCGCACGGTACCCGCTCACCTTCCTGAACACCTACGAGACCCTCCCCAGGGCAGGGGCGGCGACGACGCGATGACCTCAGGAAAGCCGACGCGGCCGCGCGGGCATGGGAGCCGTGCAGTCAAGCTCCCCCTGTATTACCGAAGATTAATATATGCTGGCCTTCCTAGGCCTCCCGCGCCGTGGGGACGTTGGCGGCCACCAGCTTGGGACCGGCGCCCGCGGCCGCTTTCGCCGCGTCTCTGCTCATCGCGCAGCGGCCCTCGAAGAGGGCGCCGTCTTCGACGATCAGGGAGGGTGTGGCGACGTCGGCGAAGACCTTCCCGGTGGCGGTGATCTGGACGCGCCGAGAGGCCTGGATGCTGCCGCGCACGATGCCCGAGACGACGACCTGGCCGACCCGCATGTCGCCTTCGACCTCGCCGCCCTCGCCGACGATCAGCTCTCCTTCCGTGATCACCTCGCCGGTGAACTTGCCGTGCACGCGGAAATGTGCTTCGAAAGTCAGCTCGCCGCGAAGCTGGCTGCCGCGGTCGAGGAACCCGTTGAGCTCGCCCTGCTTGGCCGCCGGCTTCATCACGCATCGCCCCCCTTCTCCATCAACAGGTCGTAGAGGCGCATCAGCTCCTCCTCGGAATGGAAATGGATCTGCAGCCGTCCCCCTTGACCCTGGCGGCGGATCTCCACCCTGGTCTGCAGGCGGCGGGTGAGCTTCTCCTCGGCCGCGGCAGTATGGACCTCGGCCTGCCGCGGCGGCCTGGGGGCGCGCTGGCGCGGCGGCGCCGAGAGCAGCTCCAGCTGCCGGGCAGACAGCTCTTCGCGGACCGCCTGTTCGGCGAGAGCGACCTGGCGCTCGCGGTCTCCCAGCGCCAGCAGCGGCCGCGCCTGGCCGGCGGTCAGCTGGCCGGCGCGCAGCAGCTCGCGGACCTCCGGTGGCAGCTTCAGCAGGCGCAGGGAGTTGGTGATCGTGCTTCGTCCCTTGCCGACCCGGACGGCGATCTCCTCCTGCGACAGGCCGAACTTCTCTTGCAGGGTCGCGTAGGCCTCGGCCTCCTCGAGCGCATTGAGATCGCTGCGCTGGAGGTTCTCGACCAGCGCCAGCTCGAGCCTGGACCGGTCGTCGAGGTCGCCGCGAATCACCACCGGCACTTCTTCGAGGCCGGCGCGCCGGGCAGCGCGCCAGCGCCGCTCGCCGGCGACGATGCTGTAGGTGCCGTCGCCGTCGAGGGTGACGATCAGGGGCTGCACCAGTCCCTGCGCGCGGATCGATGCGGCGAGCGCTTCGAGCTCCTGGTCGTCGAAGCTCGAGCGGGGCTGCCAGCGATTCGGCTTGAGAGCGGCGACCGGTAGCTTGCGGATGCCGCCTTCCCCGCGCGCCGCGAGCTCCGCGGTGTCGGGCCCCTGGATCAGGGCGTCCAGGCCACGGCCCAGCCCGCGCTTCTTCACCGTCGTCAAGCCGCCCTCCGCAGGAACTCGCGGGCCAGGGCGAGATAGGCCTCGGCACCGCGGGACTTGATGTCGTACTGGAAGATCGGCAGGCCGTGGCTTGGCGCCTCGGCGAGCCGGACGTTGCGCGGCACGACGGTCTCGTAGACCTTGCCCGCGAAGTGGCGGCGGATCTCCTCCGCCACGTCGCGCGACAGGTTGGTGCGGTCGTCGTACATGGTCAGCAGGATGCCGGCGATCACCAGGCGGGCGTTGAGGCTCTGCTGGACCCGGCCGATGGTGGCGAGGAGCTCGGTGATCCCCTCGAGAGCGAAGTACTCGCACTGGAGCGGCACCAGCACTCCGTCCGCGGCTGCCAGGGCGTTGACCGTCAGATGGCCCAGCGACGGCGGGCAGTCGAGCAGGATGGTGTCATAGCGCTCGCCCGCGCCTGAGAGCACCTGCTTGAGGCGCTCCTCCCATCGCGGCTCGCCGACGAACTCGACCTCCACGCCGACCAGGTCCCTCTGGGTCGGGACCAGGTCGAGGTTCGGAAACCCCGAGGGACGGATGGTGTCCGCGAGCGACGCCTCGCCGGACAGGACGTGGTACAGATGCGGCACCGAGGCCCGCACGCCCAGGCCCCGGGTGGCGTTGCCCTGGGGATCACAGTCCACCAGCAGGACGCGCCTCTCGAGCGCCCCGAGACCGGCCCCGAGGTTGATGGCGGTGGTGGTCTTGCCCACCCCGCCCTTCTGATTGGCGATCGCGAGAATCATCAGTTCTTGGTTACCACCGCCCGCTTGCGACCCCGAGGCAGAGAACCGGCGCGTTAGGGGAGTTTCGTCTCAGGCCTCCCGGTGTGCTGCGGGACGGGACGGCCGGGACCAGCATGCAACTGTAGGATGCGGCGCCTGTCGCCCCCGAGCAGCCGCAAGCTGGTGTGGGGTAACAGCCGCGACGGTAGCTCGGGGTCCCGCTCTCCCACCCAGAGGAGCACGGAGCCGCCAGGAGTAAGCCGCCGCGCGAAGGCATCCAGCACGTCCGCTTCCAGCCGGAGTGCCCGCACTGTCACCAGGTCGAGGCTCTCCGGCAGACCGTCGGGAAGCGGACTCGCGACTCTAACATTCAGGCATCGGCAGGGCAACGACGCCTTCCTGGCCGCGGCGACCAGGAACGACCATTTCTTCTCCCTCGCCTCGACCAGCGTCATCTCGAGGTCCGGCCGCGCCGCCGCCAGTACCAGGCCCGGGAAGCCGGCGCCGGAGCCCAGATCGACGGCCCGGCGCGCCGCCGGCGGGATGAGCGGCAAGGCCGCGAGCGCCTCGCCATAGTGGCGAACCAGCACCTCGTCGGCAGTACCCGGGCCGATGAGCCCCAGGCGCTCATTCCAGCGCGCCAGCTCGAGATAGTGGGTATACAGCGCCGCCATCGCAGCCACCGTCAACGGCTCCGGCGACACCGCCGCGATCCCCCGTTCGAACTCGGCCTGCGCCATCGCCGGCAGCTTGGCTCCCATGCTCACCTCCGACCCAGGGATGAGGGGTAGTCTCTCCCTGGAGCCCCTCTTGGCACCGTCCCCCCTCAGCTCGTATGGGCGAGGGGTCATAGTCCTTTGCCGTCGCCCCGTAGACTTGGACCCCTCGCCCATACGAGCTGAGGGGGGACGGTGCCAAGAGGGGCTCCAGGGAGAGACCACCCCTCATCCCCTCTCATTCTCGCTCTTCGGCTGTTGTTTTCTTCGACCGCACTCATGGACAAGGACGCTGTTTCACGGGAAACTTGACGGTGAAACACCTCGGTCCATGTTCCACGGGAAACCCGACGGTGAAACAACCCAGCGAAGACACACCCTCGGCACCCACGGCCGAAGCCCCCCGCCAAGGCGCGTCCGCTCTGGAGGTAGGCATCCTCCTGGGGCTCCTCGTCGGCGAAGGCCACTTCGGAGGAGACGGCCGGCAACCGCACATCACCCTGCGGATGCACACCGACCACGAGACCCTCTTCCGCTGGCTCGAGAAGACCTTCCCCGGCGGCAAGCTCTACGGTCCCTACCACCACGGCGGCCGAAGCTACTTCCAATGGATGGCCCGGGGAGCCTTCCTGCGGCAAGGGCTCGTGCCGCTCCTGAATCGCCACCTCGACCACGGCCTCGACGCCAAGACCTACCGCCGATACGAGGAAATGAAGAGCCGCTACGGGCTGGCATGAGCCACCTTCTGGGTCACCGGTCGTCGAAGATAAGCTATGTCGTCCGACGCCGCCGCGACCTCTTGGCGTTCTGAGAGACCCCATGCTTCCCAGTCTCCCCTCGGTCCTCCTAATGCTCCTCGCACTCGCGGCGGGGTCAATGTCGCCGGCGGCTCGGGTGCGGCTCTTCGCCAGCAGGAGAAGTCTCCTCTACGCCGAATTGACGCTGGCTGAATGGGTCGGTATCGCCCGGGATTGTATACTTCACAGACCCAGACGTAGAATGACCGGGTGCCGAGCACGGCCATGGCACGCAAGAGTAGCGCGGCGCCGCGCAGGCCGAAAGAGGGACGACCTACGATTGTGAGATAGCTGCCGAAACGGCTCGCTGATGCGTCAGCAGTCCATGAGGTTCTGCCCTCGCCGAATCGATCCTTGATGGGGACCGCCTCCGCCTCGCTGCTTCTGCGCAAGCTCGGCACCTACGCGAGGCAGAACCACTTGGCGTTGACGACTCCCGACTCAAGGGCCGTGGTTCGCTCCCGCGGAGCCAAGGGGAGTTCGACGATGCGCCGCCGGCGAGCCGATCTTCCCCTACCTGGGTTCGAAGAACAAGTACCATGGGCCCTCGATGTGGCGAAACCAGATTGCCTTGTCCCGGTCGGCGGCTCGGTTGCCATCGATGCGGTCGAGGCTCTGGGAGAGGGCGTCAGGGTCGGGAGGCTTGAACAGAAGCGCGTATCCTTTGGCAGAGCCGGAGACCGTAATTCCTCTGGCGCTTCGCTCGTAGAAGACGTCGCCGCGCTCGATGCTGATACCTGCCCCGAGGTGGAGGGCGCGAAAGAGCCGCCGGTACTCGTTCCAGCGGGTAGCGCTGAGCAAGCGCCCGGCGCCCACCTCGTAGTAGTTTGTGCCGTCGGCATCGCGGAACCAGTCGTCGGAAACCCGTTCGAGCTGCGCGTCGGCCTTCGCCATCACCGCAACGCGCTCGATATCCGCCCGGTGATGGTGGAACTCAGCCAACAGCTCTTGGTCGCTCGGGTGAGGACGCTCGAGCAAGCAGGCGCCAAAGGCGCACGCAACGAAGACCGGCGCGACCAACCGGCACCACCATCGCGGGGCCGAGGCCTTGCGGGCAAGCGCTAACACGATCATG
The DNA here is from genome assembly GCA_035603475.1 of Thermoanaerobaculia bacterium. Taxonomy (GTDB): domain Bacteria; phylum Acidobacteriota; class Thermoanaerobaculia; order Multivoradales; family UBA5704; genus JASLEW01. The sequence continues at coordinate 6,116 of DATNKH010000093.1, read as the reverse complement.
AGGAGCAGTGGGAGGCGGCGGCCCGGTCGTGTGTCATGGCCGAGGCCCCGAGCGCTTGCGCTGAGCCTCAAGGAGAGTTTGGGGCTATTGTAGGGATGCACCGACAGTCAGTCTAGTGCCGCAAGATGAAGAAGGTGCCTTACGCTGATACGTACGCAGGGCGGGTCGCCCTGCAGCCAATCGGAGCTGAGCCCACCCCCGCGCAGAGCGACGGCGACGGAGCAAATGCCTATACGATTAAGCAAGTATAGGCGGGGCGACAGCGTGCTCCGGCCTCGATAGGATGGAGAGTATGCGCACCTACGGCCCCACCCTTGTGCTCGTCACCTTCGTCGGTCTGGCCAGCTCACCGGCCGTGACCCAAGGACCTCCGCCTTCGCGCCAGGCGATTCCGAAAGCGCTCTCCGCGATCAAGACAGCGCCGGCCGAAATGGGGCACCTCGAACGAATCGTCGACGCCGAACGCAACCTCGAGGATGAAGGTTCCGAGAGGCCGCCGGTCATCTACTACGACCAGGCCCGACCGAAGGACCTGGGAACGTTCATGGCGGTCACCGATCTCAGCCTCTGCCAACGGCCCTCCGAACGCGAGATCTGCGCGGCGTTCCGCAAGATGATTTCCGGCCCCCTGCCAGCCGTCGGTGACGACATCTCCAACTCGAGGATCGGCGGCGTCGGCTACGCCACCATCTTCCTCGCGCGCGTCGATGGGGTGCAGCTCGCCGGTGTGGATCGGATGGTCGCGTTCATTGGTGGCGATACCCAGGACGGCCCGGTGACCCAGGTCGTGCTCTACATTTATGCGCAGAGCGGCTCTAACCTGCTGCAGCTGGTGACCTCGGCCGGTCACTGCCACGGCCGCGTTCCCGATCGCTTCTTGCAAGAGCCCGCCCCGGGCGCTAAGCCCATCCCCGAAGCCAAGGTCCGCGCCGAAGAGGACGCCTACTACCGCCGCGCCTGTATGAACGAGGCCACCTTGCGCCAGGCGCGAGCGGCCGGCAGCCGTCTCGTCGAGTTGTTCCGGCTCAAGCCTTAGCGGGATTGCATAAACAGCGGCCCTTGAGCTGATCAAGGCGATGTCTACCGAGGGCGAGCGGGTAAGGAGGAGTCACCCCCAGCCAGGGTCGTGAAGAGCTGGAAAGTCGGTCGCCGAAGAGCACAACAGCCGAAGAGGGGTGAAGGGAGGGCCGCGAGGGGTCCCCTCGGAGGCCCCTACGCCGGGCGGACCGTGATGCGCTTGAAGTAGCCGTCGCCTTCGCTCTCGGTGACCACGGCGGGGTCGTCGGCCAGGGTGACGTGGATGATCCGGCGGTCCGCTGGATTCATCGGCACCAGGGTCCTCGATCTGCCGCGTTGGCGCACCTCGTCCGCGGCTTTCTGGGCCAGGCTGCGCAGGCGTTCTTCGCGGATCTCGTGGAAATTGTCGCAGTCCACCCGGCAGAGCACCGCTTCGCCCGAGAGGCTGCGGATGATGCGCGGCAACAGGTGCTCGATTGCCATCAGGAGCTCGCCATCGTCGGCGAAACACCAGTCCACATCGGTTCCCACCAGATCGATTTCCAGCCGTTCCTCGCCCTGGTAGATGTGCGGCGTCAGGCTGAGCCCGGCGACCCGCAACAGCAGCTCGACCCCCTTGGCAGCCGCCTCCGCCTGCGGTCCCTGCGCCACCGCGTACCGTTCGCCGATCTTGCGCGGCTTCTCCGGCAGAGTCACGAGGTCCCCTTCCGGCATCGCCGGCCTCCCCGTCCCGGAGATCCCGAGATCGCCATGTCGCGGCTCCCGCGGATAGGCGCCCGACGGCCGCCGCTGCCCTCCGTGGCGCTCCCCCTGTCCTCGGCGGCCTCCCGGGCCGCCGTGATGGCCAGCCGGCCTCTCCGCCATGCCCGCCGTCGCGGAAGCGGCGGGATGCGTGGGCTGCGGCCGCCGGCCCGGAGCCGTCCTCCTGTCCGCCGGCCCCGCTACGGCCGCCGCGGCCCCCGCGCTGTCGACCGCCGGTGCCACCGGTGCCACCGGTGCCGCCGGCGTCGCCGGCAAGGCCGGCCCTGTCGTTCGCTCAGCCGTCTGGGCTGGGGCCTTGGGCGGCGGTGGCGCGGCGCCGGCCTCTCGCCGTGGCGCGGCAGGATCGACCTCGATGACGACCTTGCGGCGCACCTTGATGAAGCCGTGCCGCTTCTCGATCTGGTGATACGCGATCTCCTCCGGCTGCAGGTGATAGTGATTGGCGGCCTGGACCAGGGCCTGCTGCAACGTGTCGCCCGAGAAGAACCGTCGCTTCGAGTCGCTCATGTCCGCTTCCGCTTCGCCTCCCGAGATCTCGCCATTCATCATTTGGAGCCTTCCAGCTTCCAGAAGCGGTTGTAAACCGCCTGCTGGATGATGGTCAAGATGTTGTTGGTGAGCCAGTACAGTACCAGCCCGCTCGGCGCCGACAGGAAGAAGATCAGCATGAACAGCGGCATCAGCATGAACAGCCGGCGCTGCGCGGGATCCCCCGACTGCGGCGCGAGCTTGACCTGCAGGAACTGCGTCGCGCCCATGATCAGCGGCAGGATCAAGTGCGGGTCCGGCGCCGCGAGATCGTGAACCCAGAAGATCCAAGGCGCATGGCGCAGCTCGACGGAGGTGCTGAGCAGCCGATAAAAAGCGTACAGGATTGGCATCTGCACCAGTAGCGGCAAGCAGCCGCCAACCGGATTGACGCCCTCGGCCTTGTACAGCGCCATGACCTCCTCGTTCATCTTGCGCTGCATCTCGAGGTTCGGCCGTCCCTGCTTGTCCTTGAGCTTCGGCCGGTAGCGGTCGCGGATGGCCTGCATCCTCGGGTTCAAGGCCTGCATCTTGCGCATCGAGAGGGTGCTGGGATGGGTGATCGGCAGCAGCAGCACCTTGATCAACAGGGTCATCAGGATGATGGCCCAACCGTAATTCGGCACCACGTGCTCATAGGTCCAGTGCAGCCCGGCCAGCAGCGGCCGCACCACCGGGCTGAGCCATCCCAGGCTCACGGTCTCCTCGAGCCCGTAAGGCAACGCCTTCAGCCTCTCGTAGGCCTTGGCGCCCAGGTAGCACTCGAGCGACAGGTCGCCGGCGGCAGGCTCGAGGACCAAGGCGAGCTCGCGGCTGAGGGCCTTCTGCTCGCCGCTCATCGCGTCCTTCGGCGGCGCCGGCACGAACAGCGCTCCGCCCGGCTGCGGCTCGACCAGCATCGGCTGCAGCACCGCCCGCGCCAGGCTGCCGCCCTGCGGCACTGCGACGGCGGCGAAGTAGGTGTCCTCGAGGCCCGCCCAGCGGAGCCCCTGGCCCGGGTAGGCCACGGCCTCGCTGTCGCTCTTGGCGGCGATCACCTTGACGTCGTCGCCGGCCTTGATCACCGCGCCGCGCAGTCCATAGCGGCTGTCCAGCTCGGCGGCCGTGGGATTGCCGATGCCGGGGCCGAGCAGCAGCGCCCAGCTGCCGGCCGCCTTGACCTCGACCGCGAGCAGCCCGCGCTCGTCGAAGCGGAAGGTCTTCTCGGCACTGCCGGTGGAGCCCCGGTAGCGGAAGGTCGCGGATCGGCCGTCGGCGCCGCGGTCGACGGCGAAGAGCGCTTCGTCCACCGGCAGCGGCCGCAGCTGCTTGTCGACCAGCGCGAAGGGGTAGGGGCCACGAGTCCGCTTGCGCACCAGCTCGACGCTCCCGGCGCCTGGCAGGTCGACGCGCAGCGACAGCAGCTGGGCTCCCCGGTTGGTGATCACCGCGCTCGTCTGGTTGCCGTTGAGCACCACCTGGGCTTCGCTCTCCGCGGCGACTGGCGGTCCGGTCTCGACGGCGGCCGCGGCAGGCGCGGCAGGCGCCGCAGCCGGCGATGGATTGCCGCCGCTCGTGCCGCCGCCGGGACCGGGCCCGGGTGCTACCGGCGTCTCGGCGCCAGGCCGGCCCGCCGTGCTTCCGGCCGGCGATGCCGCCGAGGTCGACGGCACCGGCTGCCGCTTCACCTGCGGCTGCGGGACGAGGTATTGCCAGATCGCCAACACCGCGACCGACAGCACGATGAAGAGGACTACGCGGCGATTATCCACAGGTCGTCGGATCCTTCTCGGTCAATGGCGAGCGTGTCCGCCCCAGCGGCGCGCCTCGCGCCGCGAACCTGGCGAAGAGCGCGAGCTCGCGCCGCCAACTCAGGGCGCACCCGTGCGCCTCGCGCCGCGCCAACCGGTGCACCGCGGCCGCAGACCGCACGCGCGGGGACCAGGTCACGGAAGATCGATGCCTCCGGGATGGAACGGCTGGCAGCGGAGCAGCCGCGCGGCGCCTCGCGCGCCACCGCGCCAGAAGCCGTACTTGAGCAAGGCCACGCGCGCGTACTCGGAGCAGGTCGGCGAGAACCGGCAGGACCTCGGCAGCAGCGGCGAGAGCCAGCGCTTGTAGGCCGCCAGCAGGACCACCAGCCACCGGGTCCACCGGGTCTCCGCGGCCGACCGAGTCCTATGGGGCCACCGGCTCGACGGGGACCGCCCGGCCCACGGCATCTCCCCGGTCGAGCGGGTCACCAGCGTCACCTCCGTCCACCCGACCGTTGCTCTCGTTCCCGCCGCCCCGCAAGCCCCTCGAGCAGCACCAGCAGGTCCTGCCGCACCTCGCCGAAGTCCGCGCTCTTCGCCTCGGGCTTCAGATGCGCCACCACGTCGAGCGGCGCCAACCCGGCGCGTCCGGACCAGCGCCGATAGATCTCCTTGATCCAGCGCTTCAGCCGGTGGCGAACCACGGACTTGCCCACCTTGCGGCTCGTGGTGACGCCGATCCTCGGGTGACCGAGCGGGTTCGGGACCAGGTAGAGAGCCACCAGCGCGCCTTGGCGCCGGCGCCCGGTCCTGTAACACCTGAGATAGTCCGCGCGCAGCAACAGCCGCTCATGCCGCGGCAAGCCCTCGCCGGGTGGCCGCGGGCGCCGGGGAGATGGCCGGCCCTCGCCGCCGGCCCCTGGAGAGGAGCCGGGGGGGGCCGCAGCCATCGCCTGCCCCGGAGTCCCCGACGCGGGCGGGCCAGGATGGCCGCGCATCAGACGCTCAGGCGCGTCCGTCCCTTCCTGCGCCGCCGCGACAGAACGGCCCGGCCATGGCGAGTACGCATACGCACCAGGAACCCATGGGTCCGCTTGCGGCGACGGTTGTTCGGTTGGTAGGTGCGTTTCACTTGGTTGACCGCCTTCTGCCTTCATCCAGGGATAGAGCCGGAGGACTGGAACGGGACTGCTCCCGACGCTCCGAGCGAAACCAGTAACTTAGACCAGACCCTGCACCACCGTCAATGCCTCGCGATGCTTCTACGCTCCCGGCCTGCCCACTGCGACCCGGCTTCGAGGGGATTCCCAGAAGCCCCCACAACGCCAGCCTCGACCGTGACCGTAATGGCGGAGAGGGTGGGATTCGAACCCACGGACCGGTTGCCCGGTCAACGGTTTTCGAGACCGCCCCATTCGACCGCTCTGGCACCTCTCCTGGTTGGACGACTGCGCAAGGTGGCGGAGAGGGTGGGATTCGAACCCACGGTAGAGTTTCCCCTACACACGCTTTCCAAGCGTGCTCCTTAAGCCACTCGGACACCTCTCCCGGCTGCTGGCAAAGAACGCCGGCGCCCTCTCAAGGGCTCACGGGCCGCCCCGGCGATCGCAAGGACGCGAAGAAGCCACGCAACAGCGCGGCGCTTTCCTCCGCAAGGACCCCCGAGCTCAACTCCAGGCGATGGTTGAGCCGCGGGTCCTGCACCAGATTTCCAAGGGAACCGCAGAACCCGGCCTTCGGGTCCGCGGCGCCGTACACCAACCGGTCGATCCTGCTGGCGACCAGGGCGCCGGCGCACATGGGACACGGCTCCAGGGTCACGTACATGCTGCATCCCGCGAGCCGCCAGCCCCGCACCCGGAGAGCCGCCTCGCGAAGCGCCAGCAGCTCGGCGTGAGCCAACGGATCGCCGTCGATCTCGCGGCGATTGTGCCCGCGGCCGACGACCTCTCCACCCAGCACCACGACCGCCCCGATCGGCACCTCCCCGAGCTCCGCGGCGCGCCGCGCCTCGGCGAGGGCCTGCGTCATCCAGTACCGGTCGTCCACTCCCGCATCCCGCCGCCCACGCGGAGG
>DATNKH010000092.1:0-2434 GCA_035603475.1 Thermoanaerobaculia bacterium | reverse complement strand
CGACTTCGTGTTCGGGCCGCGTGCGGCTTCGGCCGCAGCAGGGATGGCGGTGGATCCGCTGGTCTGCTCGACGGCTCAGCCGGAGCTCGGAGCGGATGCTGATGGCAAGGTCTGCCCTCTGGCGGCGCACATCCGCAAGATGAATCCTCGCGACGACGTGGGTCGGTTCGCGGACCCGGCGACTCCCGCGGACATCCGCACGCGGCGCATCCTGCGCCGTGGCATTCCCTTCGGGCCTCCAGCCGCGGTGTACGGGGACGTGCCAGAGCGCGGCCTGCTGTTCCTGGCCTACCAAACCTCGATCGTCGAACAGTTCGAGTTCCTGCAGCGGCGGTGGGCCAACTACCTGGAATTCGACGGCGTGACCAAGCCTGGGGAGTTCAGCGCAGGCCACGACCCGATCATCGGCCGTGACGCCGGCTCGCCCCAAGGACCACGACGCTTCCGGCTGCGGCTCGAGCAGCCGCCGATCGATGTCGTCCTCGCGCTGCCGGCATGGGTGCTTCCCACGGGCGGTGGGTACTTCTTCTGTCCCGCGATCCCGGTGTTGGCCGGGCTCGCGGCCGGTGGTCTCGGCGCCCGTCAGTAGAACAGCACGCAGGCGGTCTTGTTCGACATCCGCCGAACGAACACCGAGCTGGACGAGAATATTCGCGAGACTCGAGACGGTGTCAGAGGCTGAGAGCGGAGCCGTAGCTGTGGGACGCATGCGCCGGCAGCTCGGCGGCGCTGCCTTCGTGAACGCGACGAGACACAATCTGAGGATTCGATTTGCCGATACTTACAGGCTTCACCAAGGACTCCGCCGTCGTCACTGAGGTTGCCCACGAGCGGCCGGTGGACTCCGCCTTCGCTTATTGGCCGGGGATGCCTGCGAAGAGGACCGCCGCCGCGTCCTGCTTCTGCCGCGCCACCTTGCGCACCGCCGGGCTGAACTGCTCAGCCCCCCGGTAGAGCGTGTGTTGCTGCGGCCGCAGCGCCTGCTGCGACGGTGGGACCGGCACGAACAGGTCTCCCGCTCCACCCGCTCCGCGGCTGAGCCACCACGCCGCGACCCAGAGGCCCCGGACACGCAAGAAGCGCAGCTCGAAGTCGGCTTGCTCGACCCCGGCCTGCACGACCAACCAGTCCAGATCCGCGAGCTGGACGGAGAAATCGCCACCGAAGACGATCGAGGACAGGATCGCCGTCTGCTCGCCGGGCCGCTGCTTGACTCTTGCCGTCGCCACGCAGTCCTCGCCACGGAACACCAAGTACCGCCAGGCGGCGAAAGCGGCGTGAGCGACGACGTCGTCGGCGGCGTCGGCGATGCTGCAAGTGAAGCTCCGGTGTGGGCGGGCGACGCGCAGCCCGGGGCCAAGTGCTTCCCCATTCTGGAGCAGCAGGCGTTCGACGCCAGCGGCCGCCAACGCCCGCCCATTCTCCGGCTCACCGGGCTGGAACTCGATGGTCATTAGGGACCCCCTGGCTTGGTTAGGACCGTGGCGGACCAGCCGGCATCGGTACGGGTGGTGAACTCCTGGATCTCCGTCTTCGAGTGGAAGCCTCCCGCGGGGTCGACGGAGAGGACATACGCCTGCCCGGGGGCCGGCTCGTCGATGCCATAGATCACGACCACGTGGGCGGCGGCCCTCTGGACGCAGACGATCGGCCTGCCGGGCAGCGCGTCGATCTCCGCCTTGATTGCGTCAGCGCCGAGTGGAGCGCCGCTCACCGCGGCGAGCATGCCACGCAACGCGGAGAGGATCGAGTACGTGTGGTCACAGATCCCGGGGTCGAGACAACATTGGTGTGGAATCTTCGGGTCGCCGATGCAGATGGTCGCCCACTCGCAAGGGGTGAGCGCCTGATTCGAGTAGTGCTGGTACACCATGGCGGCCACCGTCGCCCAGCACCAGTTGGGGTTGCTCGCTCCCTGATCGAGCGCGACGAAACCCTTGAGCTCGTGCAGGCCTCCCTGTGCAGCGGCGCTGGCTTCCTGCAGATCGAGCAGCGGCGAGAGTGTCGGGGAGAGCACGGCGCCGCCTAGCCTTCCAGCCGGGTCATGGAGCACTCAATGGGATGAGCCCCGCCACCCACCGGTAGGCCGGGGACGAGAGAGGGCTTGGCGACGTAGTCGACGGGCACCGGGATGGGAAGCTGCGGCAGGTCTGCGCGCAGCTGGGGGAAGTTGTCGCAGAGGATGTAGAAGCATTCGAAGTCGTCGTCCTCCTTGGGCAGCTGGTTGGGGTCGCCGTCCTGATAGCCGCCGCAGCAGAGGTTGGTGAGGTAGACCTCGATGCCGCCGTCGGGCGGCGCCGGGCCCAGGCGCAACGACCTTGACGTCTTGCCGTCGAACCTGGTGCCGGTGATGGTGACGACCGCGCCGTCGTCGACGCTGATGGACACCTGGGCCAGATGGGGCATCGCGGCTCGCGCCGCCGTGCTCCCGGTG
>DATNKH010000091.1:0-7482 GCA_035603475.1 Thermoanaerobaculia bacterium | reverse complement strand
CAAGGAGGACCCCGCGGGCCAGGGCATCACGACGAAACCCAAGCCAGGGGGCAGGGCAGGGAGGGGTGCCCCCCCGCGGTCGCCATCGCCGGCAGGCGGCGGCCAGGAGGGGCTCGAGACGGCATGCGGGGCAGAGTGCTCATCACCGGTGCCAGCGGCGCGCTGGGCAGCAGCGTCGTGCGCCGCTTCCTCGCCGGCGGCGAACGCGTGCTGGCCGTCTACGGCAGCCACCCTGGCGACCTCGCCGGGCTGGCGCCCGCCGACCGGTTGGCAGTGCGGCAGGTCGACCTGGGCTCGACCGCCGAGGTGGAGCGGCTGTTCGGCGAAGAGCTGGCGGCGGAGACCTCGCCGGTCGTGGCGCACCTGGTGGGCGGCTTCCGCTACGGCCGGCTCCGCGACCTCGGCGACGAGGACTGGAGCTTCCTGATGCGGGTCAACCTCGAGACGACGTTCCGCTTGGCGCGCGAGTGCGCCCGCTGCTTCGAGCGCGCGGGCGGCGGCTCCCTGGTGGTCGTGTCGTCGCCGGCGGCGCTGCTCGGCGAGGCCGGGGTGGCGGCTTACGCGGCGTCCAAGGCGGGGACGCTGCGCCTGGTCGAGTCGCTGGCCCGCGAGGTCGCGCCGTTCGGCGGCCGCGCCAACGCCGTCCTGCCCGGCACCATGGACACGCCGGCCAACCGCCGCGCGATGCCCGGCGTCGACCCCGCGCAATGGGTGACCACCAGGGCGGTGGCGGAGGTCATCTACTACCTCAGCACTCCTGCCGCCGCGGCGGTCAACGGCGCGGCGGTCCGCGTGCCGGGACCTTCGCTTTGAGCCCGGTACGCGATCGCCGGCGCCGAGAACGAAACTCATCTCGAAGCGAAGGGGAGGGGGCGCCCCCTTCCCCCCCGGAGGGGTGGGAAGGGGGTCGGGGGGATGCGGGGGGCGATCCGATAGACGCTTCGAGTAGGCCTCTAGAGCCGCATCGCAGCGCCGTTTCATATTCTCGATGATCGACCGAGGATGGGACGGGTGAGGAGCAGGAGCATTACATGAAGATCGCGGTCTGCATCAAGCAGGTCCCCAACAGCGAGGCGCGGCTGCGGCTCAGCCGCGACGGCAGGTGGCTGGACGAGGAGGACCTGCCCTTCATCGTCAACGAGAGCGACGAGTACGCCCTGGAGGAGGGGCTGCGCCTGGCCGAGCGCACCGGCGGCGAGGTGGTGGCCTTCAGCCTCGGGCCGGAGCGGGTGCGCGAGGCGCTGCGCAAGGCGCTGGCGCTTGGAGCGGCGCGCGCCGTGCACCTGGCCGATCCGGCTTTCGCCGGCGGCGACGCGCTGGCCACCGGCCGCGCCCTGGCGGCGGCGCTGGCGCGCGAGGCGTTCGACCTGGTGCTCACCGGCTCGCAGTCCGACGACGCCGGCTTCGGCGCCACCGCTTCGATCATCGCCGGCCATCTCGGCTGGCCCCACGTCTGGCTGGTGATGGGCGTCGAGCTGGAGCCGGCCGCGGGGCCGCCGGCCAGCGCCAAGGTGACCCGCGAGATGGAGAGCGGCGTCAACGAGGTGTCGCGCGTGGCGCTGCCCGCCGTGCTCGCGATCCAGGCCGGGATCAACCATCCGCGCTACGCCTCGCTCAAGGGGATCATGCAGGCCAAGAAGAAGGAGATCGCGGTGGTGTCGCCCGCCGACCTCGGCCTCGATCCGGCCGAGCTCGGCGCGGCCGGCTCGCGGCTCGAGGTGCTGTCGGTGGCGTTCCCGCCGGCAGGCGAGGGCGCCCAGATCCTCGAGGGCGATCCCAAGACGGCGGCCGCGGCGCTGGTTCAGAAGCTGCGGCAGGAAGCGAGGGTGCTCTGATGCCCGAGCTGGACGGACAAGCCGGTCAAGCCGGGCAGGGCGGGCAACCCGGGGGCGGCCGGCGGATCTGGATCGTGCCGCAGCTGCGCGACGGCCGCGTGATGCGAGCCTCCTGGGAGGCGCTGGCGGCCGCCGGACGGCTCGCGGCGGCGCTCGCGGCATCGGCGCCGTCCACCCGCACCGTCCCCACCGTCCCCACCGTCTCGCCCCTCCCGATCACCGCGGTGCTCCTCGGGTCGGGCTTGGACGCCGCCGCGCGGGAGCTGGCGCAGCGCGGCCTCGCGGCGGTCCTCGTCGCCGATCATCCGGCGCTGGCCGCCTACACGCCCGGCGCCTGGATCGGTGTGCTGGCGCCGGCGATCGGCGCGGAGCGCCCGGACTACGTGCTCTTTCCCCATACCTACCAGACCGTCGACTTCGTGCCGCGCCTAGCGCAGCGCACCGGGTCCGGCCTGCTGCCGGAGGTGACGGGCTTCGCGCCGGCCGCGGCGGCCACCGGGAGCCCCGACGGGGCCGCGACGAACGCCGCCGGCGCAGGCGGCGAAGCGGCCGGGGACGGCCTGGTGTGGACTCGCCCGGTGCTGGGCGGCAAGCTCCAGGCGCGGGTGCGGGTGCGTGGCGCCGGCACCGTCCTGGTCTCGGTCCAATCCGGCTCCTTTCCGGCCGATGCCCTGCCGGCGGCCGCCGCCGATGGCGATGCCAAGCTCCAGCCGCTGCCGGTCGACCCCGCGCAGGCGCGGCCGGACCGCGAGGTCCTCGGCTACGAGGAGGCCGCGGCGCAGCAGGTGGACCTCACCAAGGCAGGCATCATCGTCGCCGTGGGACGCGGCGTGGGCGGCGCCGACAAGCTGGGTCCGATCGAGGAGCTGGCCCGCGCCCTCGGCGCCGAGATCGGCGCCAGCCGGCCGGTGATCGACAGCGGCTGGCTGCCGCGCGAGCGCCAGATCGGTTCGAGCGGCCAGACGGTGTCGCCCCGGCTCTACATCGCCGCCGGCATTTCCGGTGCCATCCAGCACCTGGTCGGGATGAAAGGCTCCGCGGTCATCGTGGCGATCAACAAGGACCCGAGCGCGCCGATCTTCACGGTCGCCCGCTACGGCCTGGTCGGCGATCTGCACGAGCTGGTGCCGGCGCTCACCGCCGCGGTGAAGGCCGCACAGAACTAGGACAACCAGGCACCAGGGCCTTCGATGTCCCGGGCGTCGGTGTCCGGGACGGGAACCGGCGACCCCCAAGCATAGTATTGTCTTGCGGCCCGTGGTGTCTCGACCTCCCTCCATCCCGCCGTGAGAGCAACCTCCATCGACGACCTCGTGCAGCTGCCCGAGGCGCTCGCCCTGCAGAAGCATTTCGACGCCAAGAACTTCAGCCGGCTGCGCTGGCTGCTGCTGCTGGTCGCCGCGATGGCGCTGGCCGGCCTGGCGGTGGCCGCGGCGGCACGGGTCTCGCCGCTGCGGGTGGCGTTCTACGTGGTGAACCTGGCCGCGGTCCTGGGGTTCATCGCGGTCTACCGCGAGCAGTTCTTCGAGCGCTACTTCCGGCAGATCCTGGTCGCCTACTTCTTCGTGCAGATGAGCCTGCCCGAGCTGTGGACCGTGCGCTCGGGCGCGGACTGGTCGCTGCAGATGGGAGGCCTCTTCCCGCTGGTGCTGATGGCGTTCCGGCTGCGGTTGCTCGAGCACCTGGTGCTCTACGGCGCGTTCTGGGTGGCCGAGGCCCTGCACTGGGGCCCCGGCGGCCTGCAGGCGACCGGCGGCGCCGCGGCCGAGACGATGACCGGCAGCGGCGCCGTGATCGGCACCCAGCAGCTGGAGATCGTCATCGCGGCGGTGACGGCGACCTGCCTGATCATCGCCGGCGCGACGACCCAGCTGGACAAGCGCCGCTTCCTCGCCGTGTGGCGGCGCGAGCATGGGCGCTCACGCGAGCGCCTGCGCATGCGCGAGGAGATCGAGTACGCGCGCAAGATCCAGCTCAGCATGCTGCCGCAGGCGCCGCCCGACATCGCCTGGCTGGACCTCTCGGCCGCCTCGCTGCCCGCCACCGAGGTGGGCGGCGACTACTACGACACCTTCCGCCTCACCCCGACGCGGCTGGTGCTGGTGGTCGCGGACGTCTCGGGGCACGGGCTGGCCTCGGGGCTGCTGCTGTCGGGAGTGCGCAGCTGTCTCTACCTGCTCGAGGACGACCTCGCCTCTCCCGAGGCGCTCGGGCGCCTGGACCGCATGGTGCGGCGCACGACCGACCGGCGCACCTACGTGACGCTGCAGCTGGCGGTGGTCGACCACGAGGCCGGAACGCTGGCCGTGACCAGCGCCGGCCATCCGCCGCTGCTCCATTACCGGGCCGCCACCGGCACGGTCGCGGCGGTCGGCAGCGGCGCGCCGCCGCTCGGCACCTTCGCCGATGCGCGCTACGTCCGCGACGAGGCCGAGATCGCGGCCGGCGACCTGCTGGTGGTCTATACCGACGGCATCGTCGAGATGCAGAACGACCACGAGCAGCAGTACGGAGAGGAGCGCCTGATGCGCGCCGTCGCCAGGGCGGCGCCCGGCCGCACCGCCCGCGAGGTGCGCGACAGCGTCCTGTCGGACCTCGCCAACTGGAAGGGCAGCGTCGAGCAGGCCGACGACATTACCCTGGTGGTGGCCCGGCTGCGGTAGTGGCCCGGGTGTCGTGGGTCTGTTTCTCGCGCGGTTCCATCCCCTCCCGCCCCCTTTGGACGAGGGGTTTTTAGGTCCGAGGTCGGGTCCCTTGGGACCCCTCGTCCAAAGGAGGCGGGAGGGGATGGACCCGCGCCAGCTGACCCACTACCGAAGCCTGTAGAATGCGGCGCGGCAATGGACGAGGCCGTCGAGCGCAGCCCAGCAGCAGCGGCCGCGGCCCCGCCGCTGCCGCCTCCCGGCCGCCCCGGCCGGCCCGGGCGTCGCGGCGGCGCCGCCAGCGTCGGGGCCGGCATCCTGCTCAGCCGGCTGTCCGGCCTGGCGCGCGAGCAGACTGTCGCTTTCTTCTTCGGTGTCGGCCCGCACGCCGACGCGCTGACCGCGGCGCTGCGCGTTCCCAACGCGCTGCAGAACCTGCTCGGCGAAGGCGCGCTGTCGGCCGCCTTCATCCCGATCTACAGCCGGTTGCTCGAGGCCGACCGTCGCGAGGAGGCCGGGCGGTTCGCCGGCGCCATCTTCGGCCTGCTGCTCGCCACCGCCGCCAGCCTGGCGTTGTGCGGCATCCTGCTGGCGAAGCCGCTGGTGGCGCTGCTGGCGCCGGGGTTCCTGGCCGATGCCGGGGCGATGGCCGCGGGGCGGGCGGTGGTGGACCGCTTCGCGCTGGCGGTCGGAGCGGTGCGGGTGCTCTTCCCGATGACCGGTTGCCTGGTGCTCTCGGTGTGGGCGCTCGGAGTGCTCAACAGCCACCGGCGCTTCTTCCTGCCTTACTTCGCGCCGGTGCTGTGGAACTCGGCGATGATCACGGCGCTGCTGCTCGCCGGGCACGCCGCCGGCGTCTGGGCCGCCGCGTCTCCCACCGGGCAGGGCGCCGGCGTGGCCGCGGGCCACCTGCTCGCGGCCCCGGCGCTCCGCGACCGGCTGCTCGCCGCCTTCTGCTGGGGGGCGCTGGCCGGCGGTCTGCTGCAGTTCCTGGTACAGCTGCCACTGGTGGCGCGGGTCATCCGCGGCTTCCGCTTCAGCTTCTCGACCCGGGTGCCGGGGGTGGGCGAGGCGCTGGCCGCCTGGGGACCGGTGGTGGCGGGGCGCGGCGTGGTCCAGATCGCCGGCTACGTCGACCTCTTCCTGGCCACCCTGCTCGCCACCGGCGCCGCCGGCGCGGACCGCTATGCCCAGATGCTCTACATCCTGCCGATCAGCCTGTTCGGGATGTCCGTCGCCGCCGCCGAGCTGCCCGAGCTGTCGCGCCTGCGCGGCGAGGCGGCGGCGCCGGCGCTGCTGGCGCGGGTGCGCCGGGCGCTCGGCGCGGTGGCGTTCCTGAACGTGCCGACGGTCGTCGGCTACCTGGCCTTCGGCTACCTGGTGGTCGGCGCCGTCTATCGCCGCGGCAGCTTCGGCGGCGCCGACAACGGCCTGGTCTACCTGGCGCTCTGCGGGTACAGCACCGGCATCCTGGCCACCACTTCGTCGCGGCTGCTGCAGAACACGTTCTATGCGCTGGGCGACACCCGCACGCCGGCCAAGATCGCCGCCCAGCGGGTCGGCGCCGCGGCGCTCGTCGCCCTGCCGCTGATGTTCTGGCTCGACCGCTTCCCGGTGCCGCCGGCGTTCGGGGCGCAGCCGCCGGGGCAGCACCTGTTCCTGGGCGTCCTCGGCCTGTCGCTCGCCTCCGGCGCCGGCGCCTGGCTCGAGCTCGTCCGGCTGCGCGCGGCGCTCCGACGGCGCCTGCCGGAGTTCGAGCTGCCGTGGCGGGACGACCTCCGCATCCTGCTGCTGGCGCTGGGCGCGGCGGCGCCGGCGGCGCTGCTCTGGCGGCTGCTGCCGCCGTCGCTCTCCGGCCTGGTCAAGGCGGTGCCGGTGCTGCTGACCTACGGCATCCTCTACCTCGTGGCCGGCGCGCTCGCTGGCCGTCCCGAGCTCGCCGAGGCCGCCGCCCGGATCGGTCTCGGGCGGGGGCGGAGGCGAGACTCCCTCTAATTCCCGCCGTCGTCGCCGTCCTCGTCGTCGTCGAAGGGAGGCGTGAGGCCGGTGTAGTCGCCGATCACCTTCGCGTCGTAGGGCCCGAAGAGCCCCTGGCTGGCGTTCTGCGTGCCATAGCCGGGCACGTTGAGAGTGCCGTAGCTGGTGACCAGGTTGCCGGCGTGATCGACGACGATCACCCGGTGATTGAACTGGTCGCTGATGATGGTGTTGCCGTTCGCGAGGCGGATGGCGCGCGTCGGCAGCGGGTTCGGGTTGCTGCCGGCCTCGGTGTTCGTCACGTACTGCCAGACGACGTTGTCTTCGGGGTCGACTTCGACGGCCCGGCTGTTGTTGGAGTCGGTGAGCAGCGTGTGGCCGTTCGGCAGGCGGCTCGCGAAGGCCACGCCGCTGACGGTGCCGCCGGCGGTGAGGACGGCGACGATGCGATGGTTGCGCTTGACCTCGATGGCGCGGTTGTTGTTCTCGTCGGCGATCAGGATGTGGCCGTTGTCGAGCAGCTCGGCGCTGTTCGGGTTGCTCAGCTGGTTGGGGCCGTTGCCGCTCACGCCGGTGGTCCCGTACTGCCAGACGATCCTCTTCGCCGCATTCACCTCGATCACTCGCTCGTTGGCCTGGTCGGTGATCAGCACGTCGCCGTTCGGCAGCCAGGTGCTCTGCACTGGGGTGCTGAGCTCATTGGGCCCGGAACCGGTGACGCCGAATTGTCCATACTGCCAGCGGATCCGGCCCAGGCGATCGACCAGGATGACCCGGTTGTCGGCGCAGCCGTTCGGGTCGGTGCAGTTCGGCACCGTGTTGGGCGGGATGCCGGTGCCGGCCATCAGCGTGAACCTGCCGACGCGCTCGGCGTCGTTACAGCCGACGATCGACGCTGCCGAGAGATCGTTCGGCCCCTGCCCGAACTGGAAGACGATGTTGCCCTGCGGGTCGATCTCGATGACCCGGTTGTTGAACTGGTCGGCGATCAGGATGTTGCCGGGGCGGTTGAAGCGGCTCGGCGAGCC
>DATNKH010000090.1:0-3866 GCA_035603475.1 Thermoanaerobaculia bacterium | reverse complement strand
CTTCCCCGACGTCATCACCCAGCGCCTGCTCAAGGCGGCGCTCGCTGGCCGGCCGCCGGCGTATTCGCTCGCCGAGCTGGGCACGCTGGCCATCCACTGCACCGAGAAGGAGGACGACGCCCAGAAGGTCGAGCGGCTCGTCCACAAGTCGGCGGCGGCGATGCTGCTCTCCTCCCGCATCGGCCAGTCCTTCGACGGCGTGGTCACCGGCGCCTCCGACAAGGGGACCTGGGTGCGCATCTTCCAGCCGCCGGTCGAGGGGCGCGTGGTGCGCGGCTTCGACGGCCTGGACGTCGGCGACAAGGTCCGCGTCCGCCTGCTGCTCGCCGACGTCGATCGCGGCTTCATCGACTTCGCGCGCTGACCCGCCATGCGCCGCCTGCGCCTGACCACCGCCGGAGAGAGCCACGGGCCGGGGCTCACCGCGACGCTGCTGGGGCTGCCGGCCGGCCTCCGCGTCGACACCGCGCTGCTCGCCCGCGATCTCGCCAGGCGCCAGCACGGCTTCGGCCGCGGCCGGCGCATGCAGATCGAGGCCGACGCCGCCGAGATCCGCGGCGGCGTGCGCGGCGGCGTCACCCTGGGGTCGCCGGTGGTGCTGTGGATCGCCAACCGCGACTACGCCAACTGGCAGAAGGTGATGGGACCGGCCGCCGAGGACGTCGATCCGCGCCTCGCCGAGCTGCGCCGCCTGAAGGCGCCACGGCCCGGGCATGCCGACCTCGCCGGCGGGCTCAAGTACCTGCGCCGCGACCTGCGCGACGTGCTCGAGCGCGCCTCGGCCCGCGAGACGGCGGCGCGGGTCGCGGCGGGCGCTTTCGCCAAGATGCTGCTCGCCGAGCTGGCCGGCATCGAGGTGCGCAGCGGCGTGCGCGCGCTCGGCGCCGTCGGCGCGGACGCGCCGCCTCCCACCTGGCACGACCTGCTGCGGATGGACGACGCCTCGCCGCTGCGCGCCATCGACCCGGCGCTCGAGCCCGAGATGGTGCGGCTGGTCGAGCGCGCCCAGGAGGCGGGCGACACCCTGGGCGGCGCGGTGACGGTGATCGCCCACAGCGTGCCGGCCGGGCTCGGCTCGCACACGCACTGGGACGAGAAGCTCGACGGGCGCCTGGCGCAGGCGGCGATGTCGGTGCCGGCCGTCAAGGCGGTGGAGATCGGCGCCGCCCTCGCCGCCAGCCGCGGCTTCGGCAGCGCCGCGCACGACCCCATCCTCCCGGCGGCGGCGGGGACCGAAGCGGGGGCCGGAGCGACGCCGGCGGGCGCCCAGGCCGGCGGGCGACGCTTCGCCCGCGCCGGCAACCGCGCCGGCGGCCTCGAAGGCGGCATCACGAACGGCGAGGACGTGGTGGTCACCGCCTACATGAAGCCGATCGCCACCCTGCGGCAGGGGCTGCCCAGCGTCGATCTCGACACCATGGCCGCCCACGCCTCGCAGTACGAGCGCAGCGACGTCACCGCCCTGCCGGCCGCGGGCGTGATCGCGGAGGCGATGGTGGCGCTGGTCCTCGCCGACGCCCTGCTCGAGAAGGTGGGCGGCGACTCGATGGCCGAGCTGAGGGCGCACTTCGCTGCCACGATCGCCCTGCAGCAGGCCTGGCCGGGTGGCGAGGCAAGCGAGGCACCGCCGACGGGATGAGCTGCCCCGGCAGGGCCCTTCGGCGGGCACTGCCGCCGAAGGACCTGTGACACTTTCGCGCGGCGCACGTATAACAGATCGAGCAGATCCTCGCGAGCTTCGTCTCCGTCCCCCAGGCTCTGCTCCTCCCGGCGGTGCCGGACCAGGGCCGCCGGGAGGTTCCTTCCTCCGCGCCCGGCTATAATCCCGCCATTGTTCGATCCGTCGCACAGTGGTCCGACCTCACGCCGGCCGGGCGATGACCTCGGAGGCATCGCCGACGTTGTCCGCGTCACGGGCGGCGCGGGCGTCATCGCACTGCTGCTGGCCTCCCTGGCCGCGCCGGCCAAGGCCCAGGCCCCCGCCGCGGCGACTCCATCGGCAACGCCCGGTCCCGTCGGCTATCAGCATGAGGTGGAGACCCACCCGGGCCAGGCCCCGGGCGCCACGCGGCTGATCGATCAGGAGACCATGGAGGCGGCCGCCGCGGGCAAGAAGATCGGCACCGTCCACATCGTCACCGAGAACATCTTCGATCCCAGCAGGCCCGGCGAGCGCCGCGGCGTCTTCCGCCTCGTCAACCGCCTGCACCGCACCACCCGGCCCGAGGTGATCCAGCACCAGCTGCTCTTCCAGCCCGGCGACACCTACTCGCCCGAGACCCTGCGCGAGAGCGAGCGGCTGCTGCGCGGCAACCGCTACCTGTACGAGGCGACCATCCGGACGGTCGCCGAGGACGAGCGCAAGGTCGATCTCGAGGTGCTGACGCGCGACGTCTGGACGCTGCAGCTCGGCCTCGACTTCCGCCGCGCCGGCGGCACCAACAGCACCGCCTTCGACGTCGAGGACGAGAACTTCTTCGGCACCGGCAAGGACATCGAGGTGGCCCGGCTCGAGAACGTCGACCGCACCTCGAAGCTGGTCCGCTACCGCGACCCCAGCCTGGGCAACACCCACGGCATCGTCGACTTCACCTTCGCCGACAACAGCGACGGCGACACCCGCGCCCTCGACGTCGAGCGTCCCTTCTACGCCCTCGACACCCGCTGGGCGCTGGGCGTCACGGCGCTGCACGACGTCCGCATCGATCCGCTCTACGACGGCGGCGACGTCGTCGACCGCTTCCGCCAGCGGCGCGACTTCCTCGAGGTCTACGGCGGCCTGTCGCCCGGCCTGCTCGACGGCGTCACGCAGCGCTTCCGCCTCGGCTTCACCTACGATCGCAACCTCTTCGCCGCGGCCCCCGGCTTCACGCCGCCCGACGCCGCCGCCGCCAACCGCACCCTGGCCTATCCCTGGATCGGGTACGAGCTCGTCGAGGACGGCTTCGTCACCGTGCGCGACTTCGAGCAGATCAAGCGCACCGAGGACCTCAACCTCGGGCGGGTGCTCACCGCCCGGCTCGGCTGGTCCTCGCCGGTCTTCGGGGGCGACCGCAGCCGGCTCATCCTGACCAGCGGCGCCACCGACGGCTGGGCTTTCGGACCGCGCCAGATCCTGCTGGTGCGCGCCAACCTCCTGGGCCGGCTGAGCGGCGGCAAGATCGAGAACGGCAGCGTCGCGGCCGGCGTTCGCTATTACGTGCGGACCTTCGGCAACGGCCTGCTCGTCGCCAAGGCCACGGGCGACATGGCCGAGAACCTCGACTTCGAGAACCAGCTCCTGCTCGGCGGCGACGTCGGCCTGCGCGGTTACCCGCTGCGCTACCAGGCCGGCGACCGGCGCTTCCTGGTCAGCCTCGAGCAGCGCTTCTACGGCAGCCACGAATACTTCCATCTCGTCACCCTCGGCGCCGCGGCCTTCTTCGACGCCGGCCGCGCCTGGTTCGTCGAGCCGCCGCCCAGCTTCCTGCAGCTCGCGGGCGTCCAGCGGCAGCTGCTGAAGGACGTCGGCGTCGGCCTGCGCCTGGGCTCCAGCCGCTCCGCCTCCGGCGCGGTCATCCACCTCGACCTCGCCTACCCCCTCGATCGCAACGGCTCGATCAAGACCTTGCAGTACCTGGTGACCACCAGCCAGACCTTCTGAGCGGAAGACGTTCTAAGAAGAGGACCCGCCTGCCCGGTTCTACCAGTAGCCCTTTCGGAGCTCAGACGTGTCGCGCAACTTACCAGCGTCTATCGGATCGCCCCCCGCATCCCCCCAACCCCCTTCCCTCCCCTCCGGGGGGGAAGATACGGTCTTGCTTGTCAAGGGGTAGCCACTGCAACGAAGGGCTGATCGTTCTTTAGTACTCCATAGCATATATGGA
>DATNKH010000089.1:0-8923 GCA_035603475.1 Thermoanaerobaculia bacterium | reverse complement strand
CTTTGCTTCCGACCTGGGTAGCACCAGCTCGCTGCTCTACTTCTACCAGCGGTCCGTCAGGACAGGCGAGGACTTCCAGCCCTACCTGGCCGCCGTGCTCTCGCTGCGGCGCGCGGCGTTCTTGCTCGGCGGAGCCGCCGTGCTGGTCGCATTTCCGCGCTCGGCCATCGCCAAAGGGTTCGGCCTCGGCGACGTGGCCGCGGTCACCACCGCGCTGCTACTCTGCGTCTGGTTCCAGATCGCCTCCTCGGTACGCATCCTGGCGGCGCGCCTGATCGGCCGTTACGGCCGCGCCTATCGCGCGGAGGTGGCGGGCGGCTTCGTCCGGCTCGCGGTCGCGCTCCTGATGGTTGGAGCTTCGCTGCTGCGCGCCTGGCTCGGCATGCTGGGATCGGCGGTCGCGGCGGCAGTAACCGCGGCGCTGGCCGGCGCGACCTCGAATCGCGCCGCCTCGGCGCCCGCCGCCGTTCCCGCCGCCTCGGTCCCCGCCGCGTCGACTCCTCATGCCACTCTCCAGCTCGGACCGTACCGCCGCCAGGTCTTGCGCTACCTCGTGCCCAGCCTCCCGGGAGCCCTGTACTTTTCGATCCAGGGACCGCTCGTCGTCTGGCTCGCCGCCACCTTCGGCGGCGCCAGGAACATCGCCGAGGTCGGCGCGCTCGGGCGCCTGGGCATGATCGTCGGCATGTGCTCGGGGCTGACCGGGGTGGTCCTGCTGCCGCGCCTGGCGCGCATCGTGGACGATCGACTCTACCTGCGCCGCTACCTCCAATACGGCGGCCTGCTGCTGGCGCTGGCGGTCGGCCTGCTGACG
Organism: Thermoanaerobaculia bacterium; assembly: GCA_035603475.1. Classification (GTDB taxonomy): domain Bacteria; phylum Acidobacteriota; class Thermoanaerobaculia; order Multivoradales; family UBA5704; genus JASLEW01. The sequence continues at coordinate 8,109 of DATNKH010000089.1, read as the reverse complement.
GTCACCGCGCTATTCCCCGGCGCGCTGCTGCTGATCCTCGGCAGCCACTACTCGGGCCTGCACCGCGAGCTGGTGCTGGTCATCGCCAGCGCCGGGCTGACGCTACTCGGCGGGTATGTCGTCAGCGTCAACCTCGCGCGTTCGTGGAACCGCTGGGAGACCCTCGCCGTGCTGCTCTACATCGCCGCGCAGGCCGGCTTCGTGGCGATCCTGCCGCTCGGCACCACCGCCGGGGTACTGCAGTTCAACCTGCTCTCGGCCGCCGCCGGCCTGGGGCTCCAGCTCGCCATCACCGTCGTCGGCTTCCAGCGTCCCCGCTGGGTACAGTGGATGCCATGAGCGAGTCGCCGAGGCAGCTCAACCTGGGCTGCGGCCGCGACCGGACACCAGATGCTGCGCGTCTGCCACGTAACTCCGACCTACTTCGCGCCTGAGTCCTACCTCGGCGGCGGCGAGCGCTTCGCCGAAGAGCTTGCGCGCGCGATGGCGCGCCGTGCCGAGGTCAAGCTGGTGAGCTTCGGCCGCCAGGCATCACGCGAGCGGATCGGCCCCACCCATGAACGCGTGATCTTGAAGAGCTGGTCGCGCCAGAAGATGGCGCCCTTCTCACCCAGGCTGCGGCGCGAGCTACGCGGCGCCGACGTCGTGCACTGCCACCAGTACTTCGTGCTGCCGACGTTCCTCGCCGCTTGCTTCGGCCACCGCCAGGGCAGCCGGGTGTTCGTGTCGGACCTGGGGGGAGGCGCCCAGACCCCGGGGTTTCACTTCGATCAGTCGCGCTGGATCACGGGCCACCTGCCGATCTCTGTGTATGCCGCGCGCGACCTGCCCGGCCGACCGCGGCCCTATCGCGTCATCTATTGCGGCGTCGATCCGCAGCGATACCCGGCGCGCGCCGTTCCGGAGCACGACGGCTCCGTCGTCTTCCTCGGCCGCATCCTGCCGCACAAAGGCATCCATTACCTGATCTCGGCGCTGCCGGCGGGGATGACCCTGCACGTCGTCGGTTCGGCGCTCGATTCCGCCTACCTCGAACGCCTGCAGGGCCTCGCAGCCGGCAAGGACGTGCGCTTCCATCTCGAGTCGACCGACACCGAAGTGATCGCCATCTTGCAGCGGTCGATGGCGCTCGTCCACCCCACCCCGGTGGACGCCTCCGGTAACGCCGGCGCCAACGAGCTCTTCGGCATCGCGCCGCTCGAGGCAATGGCCTGCGGCTGCCCCGTCATCGCATCGCGGGCAGCTTCGCTGCCGGAGATCGTGGAGCATGAGCGCAACGGGCTGCTGGTGCCGCCCAACGACCCTAGCTCCATTGCCGCGGCCCTCGACAGATTGGCGACCGACCCAGGTCTCTGGGCCCGCCTCTCGACGGGCGCGCGCCGGCGGGTGGAGGAGAGATTCACCTGGGACCACGTCGTCGATCGGTGTTTCGAGTCTTACACCGAACCCCTGGGTCGCGGGACCGGGCCGCCCGGTCAGCGGGCCAAGCGATCGGCAACCGGCCCACTTACGCGCGATGAGGAGAGCGTGCCGGTGCTCGAGCCATGAGGCCCTGGCTCAACTTCGCGTTGGCCCAAGTGCCCGGCATCTACACACGGCTCCTGGGGCGCCGGCGCCGATTGAATTGCGAGAAGCTCGCCTTCCTCGCCATCGTCCGTCGCGGAGACGTCGTCTTCGACGTCGGAGCCAACGACGGGTATTACACACTGCTCTTTTCGCATCTGGTCGGCAGGAGAGGCCAGGTCCACGCCTTCGAGCCGGTGCCGCCTACCTTCGGGCTTCTCGAAGCCAACGTGGGGCGCGAGCGCCGTTTCGACAACGTCGTGCTCAACAACTGCGCCTTGGCCGCGGCTGACGGCAGCCTGCCGCTCCACGTTCCCCAGCCAGACCATGGTCAGGCCTCGATCGTCCGGCAGAGCGCGGGCTCGTGGGCGGCGTCGCAGGAGATCCGTACCTACACCTGCCAGGCCAGAACCGTCGACGGCTATCTCAGGGCGCACGGCGAGGAGCCTCCTGCGTTCGTCAAATGCGACGTCGAGGGCGCTGAGCTACACGTCCTCGCCGGAGCGATCGAGACCTTGCGCAAGCGTCCGCCGCTGCTGCATCTCGAGGTAAATGCCAACTGGACGCGCAGCCTTGATTATGAGCCGCCCGACCTGGTGCGCTTCCTGGTGGGATTCGGCTATTCGCGCTTTCTGCTGGTCGACGATCACATCCAGGTCCTGGACGACCCGAGGCGTGAGCTATCGGCCTTGCAGGGTTCGGCGAATCTGATCTGTGCGGTGCCCGAGGCTCATCGCGCACGGCTCCGGCGCCTGCTCGCGGCCGTTCACAGGTCCAGCTCGGCACGTCGGCCCGCGCCAGAATCGGGACTGGGCACTTCGCCATGAAGGTTGTACAGATCGTCCCGCGTCTACCGCCTATCATCGAGGGCGTCGGAGGCTACGCGGTGGCTCTCGGGCGCGTGCTCGCCGCGGGCGGCATCCGCTCATGCTTTCTGGTCGGCGACCGCGACTGGGGGCTCACTGGTGAAGCTGCCGCCGGGCTCGCCGGCGCCACCGTGATCGAGCGCCGCCCGGACGCGATGGCGCACCAACTGGCGGCGACCGGCGCGGCGGCCGTTCTCCTCCACTATGTGAACTACGGCTATGCACCTCGGGGGTGTCCGACCTGGCTCGTCCGAGGGGTCGCTCGCTGGCGCACCGGCGGGCCAAGGAGGCGGTTGGTAACCTACTTTCACGAGGTCTACGCCTGCGGACCTCCGTGGCGCAGCTCGTTCTGGACGTCTCCGTTGCAGCGCCGGCTCGCCGCGCACCTGCTGCGCGCGAGCGACGCCGCCGCCACCAGTCTGCGGCAGTACGGCCGCATCCTGGATCGCTGGCGACCGTCGCCGGCGGCGGTGGTGGCGCCGGTCTTCTCGACGGTGGGCGAGCCGGCCGCGGTGCCGCCGCTCGAGGAGCGGCACCCGCGCAGCATGCTGGTCTTCGGCAGCGCCGCCATCCGCCAGCGCGCCTACGGCGACCTGCGGGAAGAGCTGATAGCCGCCTGCCGAGGCCTGGGCATCGCCGAGGTCGTCGATATGGGCCCGCGCTTTGCGGCCGAGATGCCGGCGCGCCTCGACGGGCTGCGGGTGAGAGTGCTCGGCGCGCTACCGGACGCAGAGGTTAGCGCGGTCCTGCGGCGCTCGTATGCGGGCTTCCTCGGCTACCCGGCGCCCTTTCTGGCGAAGTCGACCGTCTATGCCGCCTACTGCGCCCACGGACTCGTCCCCATCTGCGCCTGGCCGTGGCGCCGGCGCGGGCCGCCGGAGGAGCGACCGCCATGCTGGGAGCCCGGACGCGAGCCCGCGCCGGCCGACCCCGACGGCCTCGCCGCGCGGGCGTGGGCGTGGTATGGAGATCACGACCTGGCGCACCAGGCGGCGCGGCTCCGCGCCCTGCTTGCCGGCCCGGTCGGGGAGAATGACGCCGTCCCATTCGCCGACGAATGCCGCCTCCCAGCGGCACGGTTCCCGGCAACCGGACGCACGCCGCCACCCGCATGAGGATCTTGATCTACTCGCCCGCCTTCCTGCCGAGCATCGGTGGGCTCGAGATCGGCCAGGCCCTGCTGGCCGACCGCCTGACGAGGCTTGGGCACCAGCTGACGGTGGTGACACGGACGGCCTCCGGCACCGCCAGCGCGGGCGAAGGCGATTTTCCATTCCGGGTCCTGCGGCGGCCAGGACCGTTCGCGCTGCTGCGCGCGGTGCACTCCTGCGACGTCTTCTTCCAGGCCAACGTCAGCCTGCGCGGACTCTGGCCGCTGCTGCTGGTACGCCGGCCGTGGGCGGTCTCCCACCACAGTTGGTACTGCCGCAGCGACGGCCACGTCGCCTGGCAGGACCGCCTCAAGCGCTATTTGCTGCGCTTTGCCGCGGTATCCATTTCAGTGAGCCGCGCGATGGCCGCGGATCTCCGCACCCCTTCCCTGGTGATCCCGAACGCGTACCGCGACGATCTTTTCCGGATCCTGCCGGAGGTGGAGCGCACGCTCGATCTCATCTTTCTGGGCCGGCTGGTCTCGGACAAGGGGGCCGACCTGCTGATCGCGGCACTCGGTCGCCTTGCCGATCGGGGGCTGCGGCCATGCCTCACGGTGGTCGGCGACGGACCGGAGCTGCCTCTCCTGCGCGCCATGGCGGTGCGCCTGGGGGTGGCAAGGCAGGTCGAGTTCCTCGGCGCGCGCCAGGGCGGCGCGCTGGTGCCGCTGCTCAACCGACACCGTATCCTGGTCGTGCCGTCACGCTACGACGAGCCGTTCGGTATCGTCGCTCTCGAGGGGATCGCCTGCGGGTGCGTGGTGGTGGGCTCGGAGGGAGGCGGCTTGCCCGAAGCCATCGGCCCCTGTGGGCGCACGTTCCGCAACGGCAGCGCGGAAGAGCTGGCCGCGATCCTGGCCGAGATCCTGCTGCATCCCGAGCGGCAGGCCACGCTGCGCGCCGCAGTGGAGGAGCACCTGGCCAAGCACGGCAGCGAACGGATCGCTCGGCTTTACCAGGCGGCGCTGGCGGAGAACGTCCCGTCCCGCAAGGCGGCGCGGCGAGCGGCCCGGCAGCAAGGGCGCTAGATGGACATCCGCATTCTCATCGTGTTCGCCGGCGCCGGCGCCTTCATCTGGGCGATCGCGCGCTGGCGACATGCGGTGCAACTGGCGATGGTTCTTCTGGTAGTCGAAGGAGCGATCCGCAAGTGGCTGTTCCCTGGCGCCCAGGACCTGGTCTACCTGGCCAAAGACGTCATCCTGATAGGCGTCTACCTGGGATTCCTGCGCGAGCGGCAGCGGTCGCGCGACCGGCTGCCGCCGCTCCCCACCCTGTATTTTGCGCTTGGCCTCGGCGCCCTGGTTGGTTTGCTAGAGGTCTTCAACCCGATGCTCCCCAACCTGCTCGTCGGGGTTTTCGGCTTCAAGGCCTACTTCCTTTACGTGCCGCTGGTCTTCGTGCTGCCGTCGGCGTTCCCCACCGACCGCGAATTGATCGTCTTCCTGCGACGATACATCCTGCTGTCGATCCCGGTCGGGCTGCTCGGCATAGCGCAGTTCTTCAGCCCATCCTCGAGCCCGCTCAACACCTATGCTCGCGCAGAGGAGGCCGCCGGCGCCTATGGCAACGGCAGCGGTTACGTCTCCACCTTCGGGTCCTCGCAATTCGTGCGGGTCACCGCCACCTTCTCCTACATCACCGGCTACGGCTCCTATCTGGTTGCCATCACCATCCTCGTGCTCGCCTACCTCGCGGCGACGCGCTGGCGGCTGCGGCGCAGCCTGACCGCGCACGTCGCGCTGGGCGTGGCGACGCTAGGCATGCTGATGACCGGCTCGCGCGGGCCGGTCTTCATGTTGGCCCTGCTCTTTCCGATCTACTGGTGGCTGGCAGTGATACGCGGCGGCGACGGCGGGGCGACCTTCGGGCGGCTGCTGATCGGCGCGGGCATGCTCTCCGTCCTTCTCCTCTCGGTCGGTTCGGATGCGCTCGGGGCCTTCCTCGGCAGAGCGTCGGGCTCCGCCGACGTGCGGGAACGCTTGATCGCCCCGATCACCTCGCCGTTCGAGATCCTTCCGGATGCCGGACCCGTGGGCTTCGGCATCGGCGCCACGCATCAGACCGCCGCCGCTTTTACACAGGGGTTCGTGCCCTACTCCTGGCTCCATGGCCTCGGCACCGAATCGGAGAGCGGCCGGGTGATGCTCGAGCTCGGCCCGGTAGGGTTCCTGCTCATCTACTTCGTCCGGGTCTACCTGATCGTCTTCGCGCTGCGCCAGGTCTTCGCGTTGCGGACGCCGTTCCATCGCTCGCTGGCCACCGCCTGCCTGCTCTTCTTCCTCGCCCAGCTCCTCGGCAGCATCGTCTTCGACGTCACCTCGGACCTCTACTACTGGTTCTTCGGCGGCTTGCTGCTGACGGCCATGCGGCTTGATCGACTGGCGTTGCTGGTGGCCGCTCGCACCGCGGCCGACCCAGCCAGACCGCTCGCGCCCAGGCCGGCGCCGGCAGGCACGGCCGGACACGCGGGACTGCGACACGCAGGTGGCGCCGCTACCGCCGGCGGGAGTGCCGTCCGGCGGCGATGAGAATCCTTGTCACCCACCCCGGACGGCAGCACTCCCACCAAGCCGCGGTCGCTCTCGCCCGCGCGGGGATGCTCGCCGGCTACTGGGCCGGCGTGCCGGCGGTGGCGGCGCAGGTGCGGCATCTCCCGGCCTGGCTGCGGCGGCGCTTCGACCGTTATGCGCCGGTGCCGCTCGACCCACGGCAGGTGCGCTGGTTCCCGGCGACGCCGGCGCTGCGGCGGCTGGGTGACAAGCTGCCGCTTGGCGCCGCCGCCCGCATCGACCTGGTTGCCTGCCGGCTCTTCGACCACTGGGCGGCGGCGGGCCTGCCGTGGGCCGGAGTGGACGCCGTGATCGCCTGCGAGATCTCGGCCCTGGCGACCTTCCGCGTTGCCCGCCGCATGGGCGTCACCACCATCCTCGACGCCCCGTCTCTCCATCATGACGCCCAGGACCGGCTGCACGGCACAACCGACCCGCCGGGTCTGCATCGGCGCATCACCTGCATCAAGGATCGCGAGATCGAGCTCGCCGACCAGGTGCTGACCGTCTCGACTCTGGCCCGCGACACCTACCTCGCGGCCGGGGTCCCAGCTGACCGTGTCCACGCCGTCACTCTCGGAGCCGACCTCGAGCTGTTCGCGCCTGTCTCTGGCCACGGCGCGCCCGTGGGACGCGGCGGCGATGACGGCTTCCTCTTCCTGTTCTGCGGCGCGACCATTCGCCGCAAGGGCTTCGACTTGTTGCTCGCGGCCTTCGACCAGGTGGCTGGCGTGACGCCCACGGCGCGGCTGCAGGTGGTCGGCCCGCGGGGCGACGCCGCGGACCTGCTCGACGGCCGCACCGGGGAGCGGATCGCGGTGTCGGGACCCGTCGGCCAGCCCGCGCTGGCCGAGGAGCTGCGCCGCGCCGACTGCCTGGTGCTGCCGTCGCGCAACGACTCCTTCGGCCTGGTGGTCGCTGAGTCTCTCGCCTGCGGCCTGCCGGTGCTCGTCTCGGACATGGTCGGCGCAAAGGTGTTGGTGTCCCCCGGCCGCAACGGCTGGATCGTACCCGCCGGCGATGCCGCGGCGCTGGCCGAACGGATGGCCTGGTGCGTCCGCAACCGCGAGACGGTGCGCGGCATGCGCGAGCAGTGTCGGAGGTCGGCGGAGGCAGCGACCTGGCCGGCCTACCACGACCGGCTCGCGGAGCTGCTGCGCTCGATCGTGCCGCGGCGGGGAGCGGCGGCGTGAAGTCGCTGAGGCTCCTACACGTCCTGCCGACCTATCTGCCGCCTTGGCACGACGGCGGTCCGGTGGTCGCCGTCCACGGCCTCTGCCAGGCCTTGGCGGCGCGCGGCCACAAGGTGACCGTCTTCACCACGGACGATCGCGGCGCGGCCGCGAACGGCGAGACGCAGGGTCTTCTCCCCTTCGATGGCGTCGACGTCTGGTATTTCCCAGTGGCCAGGCCGCGGCGCCTCTATCGCTCACCGGCCATGGCAGAGCGCCTGAAGTCGGAGCTCGAGGGAGCAGGCAACTTCGATCTCATCCACCTCCATTCAGTGTTCCTTTGGCCCACTCATGCCGTGGCACGCGCCGCCGAGCGTGCCGACGTCCCCTACGTGGTCGCGCCGCGCGGTATGCTGGTGCGCGCCCTGCTGCGGCGGCGGGGATGGCTACGCAAGTGGCTCTGGATCTGGCTCCGCGAGCGCCGGACGTTGACCTGCGCCGCAGCGATCCATGCTACCAGCAACCTCGAGAAGAGGGACATCGAAGCCCTTGGCCTGCGGCTCGAGTCACGGATCTTCGTGGTAGGGAACGGCGTCGATGCCGAATCCTTGGCGCCCGTCCAGGACGCGGCGTTGGCCCCGACGGTGAGGGCGGCGCTGGAGCGGCGGCGGGAGGAGGGGCAGGTGCGGCATCTGCTGCTCTTCCTCGGCCGCTTATCGTGGAAGAAAGGGCTCGACCGCCTGATCAAGGCCCTTGCCAAGGTCAAAGACGCCACGCTGATCATCGCCGGTCACGACGAGGAGGG
>DATNKH010000088.1:0-3165 GCA_035603475.1 Thermoanaerobaculia bacterium | reverse complement strand
CGCGCTCCACCGCCACCACCGCGAACTGCCCCTCCGGCACGTCGCCGGCTCCGGCCACCGGCAGCTCGAGCGACAGCCGCGGGTCGAACGGCACCAGCCAACGCCGCCGGCTGCGCCCGCGGACGCCCGCCGGACCGGCCTCCAACGTGCCCACGAGTGTCTCGGGGAGCGGCGCAGCCGACCCGCTGCCGGCCCCTGGCAACGCATTTGACACCTGTTCTGTCACTCCCTAGAATCTGACCCGCGCGAAAGTGGCGGAATTGGTAGACGCGCAAGATTCAGGATCTTGTGGCCGCAAGGTCGTGGGGGTTCGAGTCCCCCCTTTCGCACCAGCACCCTCCCACTCCTGCCCCCACCCCACCCCCCCGGAAATCGCCAAGAGCTTACACGACGACAGAGGTTCTGTTCCGGCGGGCATTCCGGCGCCCAGGCCCCGCTCAGCGCATCGCGAACGCGCCGGCCGCGGTCGCCGGCTTCGCTTCCTGCTCCTGATCAGGCTCCGGCAAGTAGCTCTCGCCCGTGGCCGGCGAGAGGTGTCCAGCGACGGCCCCGGCGCGCAGGCCGGCCGCCTCCGCCAGCGTGCGCCACCGGATCCCGGCGAGGATCTGGCGGAACTTCGGCAGGTAGCCCGCACGGCCCGTCTCGTGGATGAACCGCGCCAGCCCCGACAGCGGCCCCGGAGTCGGACGGTCCGAGATCTCCCACGGGTGAGCGACGGCGACCGGCAGGCCGCCGCGACGCAGGTGGCGCTCGGCGGCGGCCACCAGGCGGGCGGGATCGACCAGCCGCCCCGTCCAGCTGCCGGCGGGAATCCGCGCCACGCCGCCGAAGGTGAAGACCGGGAGCTCCAGCAGCTCGAGGCCTGCCGCCGCCGGCCCGGTAGTGTCGCCCGCTGTCGCCGCCATCGCCGCCGTCACCGTTGTCGCCGCCATCGCGAGCGGCAGCTCCCAGCGCAAGCGGCTGGCAAAGACCGGGTTGGCGCGCCGGCCGGAGAAGGAGTAGGGAACCAGCGAGCTGTCGTAGTCGAAGCCCGCCGCCGCGACCAAGGGCAGCAGCGGGCTCCGCAGCGTCCGTAGCGACCACTCGGGGGCGCGGAAGCCGCGGACCGGCTCGCCCAGCAGGTCCTCGAGCAACGCCTTCGACCGCCGGATGTCGCGCGCGAACTCGGCGGCCGGCCGCTCGCAGGCACGCAAGTGATGGAAGCCATGGCTCGCGACCTCATGGCCGGCCCCGGCCAGCTCACGCACCCGCCGCGGCAGACGCTCGGCCACCTCGCCGAGGACGAAGAAGGTGGCCCGGCACCCCGCCTCCGCCAGCAGCTCCAGCATCTCCGGCAGCAGCCGGTCGAGCTCGACCGGCAACTCGGGCCGCAGACGAGGCTGCACGTAGGAGGGGACCAAGCAGTTGTGGTACCACTCCTCAACATCCACCGTGAGGGCACACCCAAAAGCCCCCCGGATTCGCGTCACCTCCACCGCGCGCCCCATGACCCCGTGATCCTAGTCGAAATCGCCCGCCTCCGGGGAATCTCCCTCCGACCAGGGCCACGGGCGGTAGATCTCCTCGCTACCTCCCTTTGGGCGAGGCTGGTAGGGTGGATGCTGGGGGGTCGGTGGACTTCGACGCCTCGCCCAAAGGTCGGCAGCGAGGAGATCCGCCGCCCGCGGCCCTGGCCTCCTCCCCTCCGGCCACAGGTCTCTCCGGCCACCGATGTCCCAGGAGTGGGAGCGGAGACGGTCGCCGGAGAGGAACGTAGCCGTAGAGGGAGGAAGAGAGGGGCTGGGGAGTAGAACCTTCCTCTGCCGAGCTTTGGGCGAGGCGCCCGCAGTCTGCCACCCCAGCATAGACCACGGGCGCCTCGCCCAAAGCGAGGTCAGAGGAAGGATCTACTCCCCAGACCCGGATCGGAGGGCTTCCCCGGAGGCCCCCGGAGGCGCCTTGTCACCGATCCGAGCTTGTGCCATTCTTCACGAGCGCCGGGAGACGGCTGCCCGGACCGGTGAGCGGGACATTGGCTCCCGCGCTTGAAACCCATCACTTGCGGAGCGGAGGACGGCCTCGTTGCCTGCGCAATACTACCCTGTCCTGCTGACCCTCGGGGTTGCCATCGCCGTCGGCGCCGGACTCCTGCTGCTCTCCCACCTCATCTCCACCCTGGGCGGCAACCAGGTCGGCGGGCGCTCCAAGCGCACCACCTACGAGTCGGGCATGCCGCTGCTCGACCGCTCCCACAAGCGCATGTCCATCGCCTTCTTCCTGGTGGCGATCGACTTCATCGTCTTCGACCTCGAGGCGGCCTTCCTCTACCCCTGGGCGCTGATCCTCCGGCGCGGCGGCTGGTCGCTGTTCGCGGCGGTGATGGTCTTCGTCTTCCTGATCCTGGTCGGCTACGCCTACATCTGGTTGAAGGGCGGCCTCGACCTCGGGCCGATGCGCGAGCTGCGCCGCCGCCCGGGAGGGCTGAGCTTCGCCGGCCGCCCGGCGCCGGCCCGCCGCCGCGAGGCCCAGGTATGAGCGACCCGCAGCCCGGCTGGAGCGCCGCCGCCCAGACCCAGGTCAAGGAGCTGCTGGCGCGCTACCCGACCCGCGAGGCGGCCCTCATCCCGGCGCTGCACATCGCCCAGCGCGAGTGGGGCGGCTGGCTGCCGGACGCCGCCATCGCCGCCGTGGCGAGCGCCCTCGAGCTGCCCGCAGCCAGGGTCTACGGCGTCGTCACCTTCTACGACCTGCTCCACCAGCACCAGGTCGGCCGGCACCGCGTCCGCATCTGCACCAACCTGCCCTGCATGCTGCGCGGCTCGGACGAGATCATGGAGACCGTGCGCCAGGAGCTGGCGGTCGGCGAGAACGAGGTGACGCCCGACGGGCGCTGCTCCTTCGTCCACTTCGAGTGCCTCGGCTCGTGCGACACCGCGCCGATGATGATGATCGACGACACCTACCACGAGAACCTCACCCCCGAGCGGGTGCGCCAGATCCTCCGGGAGCTCGACTGATGGCGCCGGCCGCCTTCGAGCCGGTGCTCACCCGCAACGCCGGCAACCCCGACGCGCTGACCATCGACGGTTACCGCAAGAGCGGTGGCTACCAGGGGCTCGCCAAGGCGCTGGCGATAGAGCCCGATGCGGTCATCGACGAGGGGAAGCGGTCGGGCCTGCGCGGCCG
>DATNKH010000087.1:0-19813 GCA_035603475.1 Thermoanaerobaculia bacterium | reverse complement strand
GCCCTCGAAGCGGCGGCTGCGGCTCGAGGCGCGCGCCTTGTCGCGGCTCCTCCACCCCAACATCGCGACACTGTTCGATTTCGACTCCGACCGGGGAGTCGACTTCCTGGTGCTCGAGTTCGTGCCCGGCGAATCGCTGGCTCGCATGCTCGCCAACGGCCCGCTCCCCGAGACCCGGGCGCGTGCCATCGCTCTCGACGTCACCGCGGCGCTCGAGTCGGCGCACGAGCAGGGCATCGTCCATCGCGACCTGAAGCCCGGGAACGTCGTCATCACGCCGCGCGGGCGCGCCAAGGTGCTCGACTTCGGCCTTGCCCGCTTCATGCCCGGACCCGAGGCCCTCACGCAGTCGGCCGGCATCAGCGGCGCCTCTGCCCTGGTCGGCACCCCGCCCTACATGTCTCCCGAGCAAGTGCGAGACGGCCACGTGGACGCCCGCTCCGATCTCTACGCGCTGGGCGCGCTGCTCTTCGAGATGACGACCGGCAGGCGCCCATTCACTGCCAACGACCTGCTCCCGCTGCTCTACCAGATCGCGCACGAGCCCGCGCCTCTCTTGCGCGCCCTGCGCCCGGGTCTCTCCGCCGAGCTCGAGGCGGTCGTGGCGCGCTGCCTCGAGAAGGCGCCGCCACGCCGCTTTTCGGACGCGGCAGCCCTGCTTCGCGCGCTGCGCGGCGACGCCTCGGACGATCCTCGAGAAGCGCCGACCCGGTCCGCCTCGCTCGCGGCGGCGGCCCGCCTCGAGCCCGGACCGGCAACGACCATCCGGTCGCTGGTCGTGCTGCCGTTCGAGAATCGCTCGGGCGACCCGGCCCAGGAGTTCTTCTCCGACGGCATGACCGACGCGCTGATCGCCGACCTCGCACAGATCGCCGCGCTGCGGGTCATCTCCCGCACCTCGGCGATGCGCTTCAAGGGGACCCACCCGGCGCTGTCCCAGATCGCGCGCGAGCTGAACGTGGATGGCGTGGTCGAGGGCTCGGTGCTGCGGGTCGGTGACCGGGTGCGCATCACGGTGCAGCTGGTGGACGTGGCGAGCGACCGCAGCCTGTGGGCGAAGAGCTACGACCGCAGTCTCAGCGACATCCTCGCGCTCCAGAGCGAGGTGGCGCACGCCATCGCCGACGAGATCCGCATCCAGGTGACGCCCGAGGAGCGGGCCCGCCTGCGAGCGAAGGGAGCGGTCAATCCCGCGGCGCACGTTGCCTATCTCCAGGGGCTGTTCTTGTGGAACCGATTCACCGCCGAATCGGTGAAAGAAGCGATCCTGCGGTACGAGGAGGCGCTCGCGTTCGATCCCAACTACGCGGTGGCCTACGCCGGGCTCGCCGACAGCTACATCATGCTCGCGAACCACCACATCCTGCCGCCCCGCGAAGGCTACTCCCTGGGGCGCAAGGCGGCCGAGCGCGGGCTGGCGCTCGACGACTCCCTGGGCGAGCTCCACACGTCCCTCGGCTGGATCCATCGCCTCTTCGACTGGGATTGGCCGGGCGCCGAGCGCGAATGCCTGCGGGCTGTCGAGCTCAATCCGGGCCATGCCTTCGGGCGCAGCCGGTACGCGCTGTTGCTGTCGGGGCTGGGGCGCCACGAGGAGGCCATCGCCGAGGCCCAGCGGGCGCACGAGCTCGATCCGCTCGATCTCCTCACCCACACGGTGGTGGGCGACACCCTGTTCTTTGCGCGCCGCTTCGATCGCTCGGTGGCGGCCTACCGCAAAACCCTCGAGCTGGACCCGACCTTCGGCGCGGCGCACACCGATCTCGCGCGCTCGCTGGAGCACGTGGGACGGACCGACGAAGCGGTCGGGGAGTTCGTGCGCGGGACCGCCGGCCCCGATGGCCGGCCGGGTCCTTCGACCGGGCTCGCGATCCTCTACGCGCGCGCGGGGCGGCAGGACGATGCGCGCGCCGTGATGGAAGCGCTGTTCGCGCTGGCGCAGAGACAGTTCGTCTCGCCCTTCGGAATCGCCTCCTACTACGCGGTCACCGGCGACCATGACCGCGCGCTCGACTGGCTGGAAAGGGCCCACGCCGAGCGCGATGGGGGCCTGGTGTGGCTCAAGGTGCACCCGCGGCTCGACGGGCTGCGCGGTGAGTCGCGGTTCCGCGATCTGCTCGCGCGCATGCGGCTCGATTCCTGACGTGCGCCAGGATAGAGACGAAATTAGATTTATAGACGAATGCGGATGGCACGCTTCTTGTGTCCAGGATTGCCGTCATGGCGACGCCTGACCTCGCCCTCGGCCGTGCGATCCTCGCCTTCTCTTTCGCCGGCCTCGCCTGCACCGGGACCGCCTTCGCCGGCACCGCCCGCGCCGGCGGACCGCCGCTCGACGCCTGCAGGCTGTTGACCGCGGCCGACGTCGAGCGGGTGCAAGGCGGGGCGCTCCGGGAGGCGATCGCCTCGGGCGATGCCGCCGAGTCCGCCGGGGCGATGGACGCGGTCGCGGGCACGCAGTGCTTCTTCCGGGTCGAGCCCTTCTCGAGCTCCGTGAGCCTCACCTTGACCCGTGCCGGCCGCGGCGGCCCGCAACGCCGCGAGCTGCGCGAGCGCTGGGAGCGCCTGCTCCACCCCCAGGAGCGCCAGGGACAGGGCTCCGAGCGCAAGCGTGACCGCGGAGAACAGGAGCCCAGGGCTGCCCTGACCCCGGTCGCCGGTCTCGGCGAGGAGGCCTGGCTCGCCGGCGGCCCGGGCAACGTCTCTCTCTACGTGCTGGCGCCGGACGCCTTCCTGCGCCTCAGCGTGGGCGGACCCGGCGACGCCGCGGACCGGTCGCGCCGGGCAGAGGCGCTGGCGCGCGCCGCGCTCGCACGTCTGCAGACCCGTCCGCCGCGGCCGCCGCGGCCGCCGGCGGCCAACTAGCGAGGAGAGCGCGCGCCGGCGCCGGCGGCCGCGGTGGGCGTTCTCCCCCTCCCCGCTTGAGGAATTCCCCTCATGCGCGGGGTTGCCGCCGCGGCCTATCCTGGGGCCTGACCCGGCCACGAGGTCGGTGTTGCCGCTCGAGCAAGGAGACATCGCCATGCGCCGACTCCTCCATTCCGCGACGATCTGGATGCTCTCCGCTCTCCCGGTCCTCGGGTGGATGCTCGGCGCCCCGGCCTGGGCTGCGGTCACCGCGGGCACTCCCGCCCCCGGCGTGCCCTCGTACCAGAGCTACACCCCGACCCAGGCGCAGATCAACCAGGGCAAGACCAACATCGGGTACGGCGTCAGCGCCGGCGAGCCGTCGGTGGGCGTCGACTGGGCGACCGGCAAGATCATGGTCCAATCCGACGTTCAGACCCTGCGCATCACGTTCGACGACGATCCGGCGACCGGCGCGCAGATGTGCCCGGCGTATTCCACGACGACGTGGGAGGACAAGTCGGCCCCCACCTCGCACCAGGACAGCGATCCCATCCTCTTCACCGATCACCAGACCAACCGCACGATCGCGGCGATGCTGCTCCTGCTCACCGGCCGCAACGAGTCCTCGACGACCGACGACGACGGCAACACCTGGACGCCCGCCGGCGGCAGCGCGGTCAACTCGGGCGTCGACCACGAGACCCTTGGCGGCGGTCCGTTCGCGCCGCCGCTCGTCGGGACGGGGTACGCGAACGCCTTCTATTACTGCTCGCAGCTGCCCGCGGCGGCCTGCGCCCTGAGCTCGGACGGCGCCACGACCTGGGGCCCGGCGGTCCCGATCGACAGCGGCATGGCGTGCGGCGGCCTGCACGGGCACGTCAAGGTCTCGCCGGTGGACGGCTCCACGTACGTGCCGAACGCGAGCTGCGGCGGTCAGCAGGGGCTGTTCTTCTCGACCAACAACGGCGCCACCTGGAGCCTCGCCAAGATCCCCGACAGCACGACGGGCACGTCCGACCCCTCGGTCTGGATCGGCGCCGCCGGCACGATCTACTTCGGCTACTGCGACGGCGGCGGGTCTCCCAAGATCGCGGTCGGCAAGCTCACCACCTCGCCGACTCCCGCGATCACCTGGTCGGCGAGCACCGACGTCAGCACGCCCTTCGGGATCAAGAACTGCGAGTTCGCCGAGGTGGTGGCGGGCGACGACGACCGCGCCGCCTTCGGCTTCCTGGGCACTCCGACCGCCGGCGCCTACCAGGGCAGCGACTTCAACGGCGTCTGGCATTTCTACGTCGCCCATACTTTCGACAAGGGCGCCGACTGGACCGTCGTCGACGCGACCCCCGACGACCCGGTGCAGCGCACCTGCATCTGGAACGGCGGCGGCGCCAACGTCTGCCGCAACCTGCTCGACTTCAACGACATCAACGTCGACAAGTTCGGGCGCGTGGTGGCCGTGTTCGCGGACGGCTGTACCTCCCAGCAGTGCAAGGACGCTCCGCCGAGCGCCCACGGCAACGACTACCGCGATCAGGCCACGCTCCTCCGGCAGACCAGCGGCAAGCGCCTCTTCGCCGCCCGCGATCCGGTGGAGCCCGTCGCCCCGGGTGCCGCCACCCTGACCACCGCACGGCGCGACGCCGCCGGCGTGCATCTCGAATGGGTGGCGCCCGCGACCGGCGGCGCGCCGATCACCGGCTACACCGTCTACCGCCGCACCGGCGCGACCGGCTCCGACAGCCAGCTCGCGACGCTCCCGCCCTCGGTGCGCAGCTACGTCGATACGACCGCGACGCAGACCGGCAGCTACTTCTACAGCGTCAGCGCGGTCAACTCCGCCGGCGAGACCGCGGCCTGCGGCCGCAACGCGAGCAAGGTGCAGCCGGCCGACCTGACCCTCGATCCCTGCACCACTCCCGGTGTCCAGGTGCTCACGGATCCTGCGGGCAGCCAGGTCGGCGCTCCCGCCAACGCCGATCTCGACATCCTGTCCGTCTCGGTCGCCGAGCCCGGCGACGGCTCCGACCTGGTCTTCACCATGAAGGTCAACGCCGACATGTCGCATCCCGCGACCCCTACGCGGCAGTGGCGCATCATCTGGTCCTACCCCGGGCCGCCTGCCGCCCCGGTGATCTTCAACGGCGTCTACTACGCCGGCATGAGCACCGACAACAGCAACCCGCCGGTGGTGACGTTCGAGTACGGGAGCGTGGAGCTCGGGGTCATCGGCCTCGTCGTCGCCAATCCCATTCCGCACCTGATCGCGACCACCACCGGCGACCACCTGGCGGACGGCAGCATCGTGATCAACGTGCCGAAGAGCGCGGTGGGCAATCCCCAGCTGCACGACGTCCTCGGCGGCATCTACGCCCGCACCTTCGACGGCAGCGGCACCCAGACCATGCGCTCGACCGCCGCGATCGACAACACCACCCAGCCCACCGGCAGCCTGAGCGTCACCACCACGTACGGCAGTTACGGCGTGGTCGGGAGCTGTGCCTTCAACAGCCCGCCGGTCGCGGTCGACGACGTGGTCACGGTGCGCGAGAACGGCTCGCTGAAGATCGACGTGCTCGCCAACGATTCCGATCCCGACGGCGACACGCTGAGCGTGTCCATCGTCACGCCGCCGGCCAACGGCACGGCGTCGGTGACCAGCGATCAACAGGTCCTCTACACGCCGGCCCAGAACTTTACCGGCGCCGACACGTTGACCTACCAGGACGACGACGGCCACGGCAACACGGCCACCGCTCACGTTTTCATCACCGTCATGCCGAACGTCAACCACCCGCCGGTGGCCATGCCCGATTCCT
This sequence comes from Thermoanaerobaculia bacterium, assembly GCA_035603475.1. Lineage (GTDB taxonomy): Bacteria > Acidobacteriota > Thermoanaerobaculia > Multivoradales > UBA5704 > JASLEW01. Next base: position 14,144 of record DATNKH010000087.1, on the reverse strand, counting down.
TCAGCGTGGCGCGCAACAACACGATCACGGCGGACGTGCTGGCCAACGACTACGACCCCGACGGCGACCCGATCACGTTGACCGGCGTCGGCCCGCTCAGCTGCGGCGCCGCGTCGATCGCCGGCAACAAGCTGTCCTTCACGCCCAACCACGACCTGACCGGCCGCTGCTGTGTGGACTACACCGTCACCGACGCGCCGCCCGCCGGCATCACGCCGCTGAGCTCCACGGCGCAGGCCTGCTTCAACATCCTGTGCCTGGTCGACTCCACCTTCTTCGACAACTTCGAGTCGGGCGCCCCGGGCTGGACGGTGCAGACGCCGGTCAATCCCGGCGCCGGTTCGATCAACTGGGAGCTCAGGAGCCCCGACGCCAGCGCCCACAGCCCGACCACGGACTGGTACTCCAGCGAGTCCCAGAACGGCAACAAGGACGACCGCCTGATCTCGCCGGTGATGGGGGTCTCGAACAGCAGCCAGCTGAGCTTCTGGCATGCTTATTCGACCGAGACCGCGGCCACCGGCAACGACGGCGGCTCGCTCGAGGTCTCGACCGACGGCGGCGCGACCTGGCGGGAGATCACCGCGGCCGGCGCCACCTTCGTGTCGGGCGGCTACAACAGCACCACCAGCGGCGAACCGTCCTGGCAGGGGAGCAACGCGTCGTACCCGCAGATGGACCAGGTGGTCCTGAACATCGGCGCCCTGGCGGGTGTCAGCTGCCGCTTCCGTTTCCGCTTCCAGAACGACGCCAACGTCGGCGTCGACGGCTGGCACATCGACGACTTCCAGGTGACGCACGCCCTACAGCCGGGCACCTGCCCGCCGCCACCCTGCTCGCTGACCGGTGGCCATCTCTGCTTCTTCGCCGTGCAGCCGTGCCGCGCCCTCGACACGCGCAATGCCGGCCAGGGACCCCCCTTCGGCTTCGAGGATCGGGTGGTCAAGATCGCCCCCGGCTGCGGCGTGCCGATCACCGCCAAGGCCGTGTCGCTCAACGTGACCGTCACCCAGGCGACGAACCAGGGCTTCCTCACCGTCCACGCCGACGGCACGACGCCGGGGACCAGCACCCTCGACTTCGCCGCCAACCAGACCCGCTCCAACAACGTGGTGAGCGGGCTGTCCGCCGCCGGCGACGGCACGTTGCGGATCTACTCGTCGATCGGCGGCCAGTCGCCCAGCGTGCAGGTGATCGTGGACGTCACCGGGTACTTCGAATAGGGTGCGGGCAGGAGGTGGCCGCGTCGCCGGCCGGCGACGCGGCCCTCGACCGTCCGCCGACCTCGCTGCCCGCGGCGCTCGATGGGCCTCCGCCTGCTGCTGCTGGGACCTCCGGTGCTGAAGCGACACGCCATCATCCTCGGGACCGGTGCGGCCATCGGCGCCATCGGCGTCGCCACGACGGCCTGGCTCTGCGACGACGCCTTCATCACGTTTCGCGTCGCCCAGAACGTCATCCACGGCTGGGGCCCACGGTTCAACGTCGGCGAGCGGGTGCAGGGCTTCACCCATCCGCTGTGGTTCCTGCTGCTGCTGCCGGGCGCGCTCTTCGGGGACGGGATCACCGGCTATGCCACAGGGCTGGGCGTGATCGCCACGGCGGCGCTGCTATGGCTGGGCGGGAGACTCCTCGTCGAGGAGAGCGGCTCGCTCGCGACGTTCGTGGCGTGGCTGGCGCTCCTCTGCACCTCCGACACCTTCTTGTCGTTCCAGACCTCGGGCTTGGAGAGCTCCCTGAGCGCCCTTCTCCTGGTGCTGCTGCTGCGGTCGCTGCGAGCCGACGGCGGCGGCGCGGGCGACGTGCTGGCGGCTTCTCTCGCGAGCTCGGCGTTGCTCCTGAACCGGCCCGATCATCTCTTCCTGGTGGGTCCCTGCCTGGCCCTGCTCCTCGCTCGCCACGGCCGCGCGGCCTGGCGGCCCATGCTCGCCGGGATGCTGCCCCTCGCCGCCTGGGAGCTGTTCGCGGTCGTCTACTACGGTTCTCCGGTGCCCAATACGATGTACGCCAAGCTCGTCTCGCCCGGATCGCCCGACACCTTCCGCCAAGGCTGGGCGTATCTCGAGGACTACGCGCATTTCGAGCCGGTTCAGGCGGCCGCCTGCCTGGCGCTGCTCGGCGTCTCCAGCGTCGCGCTCTGGCGATCACGCGCCGACCCGCGTGGCATGGCGCTGCTGGTCATACAATTCGGCCTCCTCCTCCACCTGCTCTACGTCGCCGCGATCGGCGGCGACTTCATGCGCGGCCGCCTGATCCATCTGCCGCTGGTAGGAACGCTGCTCGTCGGCCTCGCGGTGGTCGGATCGAGGTGCTCGCGCCGAGCAGCATGGATCGGTGCCACCGCGATCCTGCTCGTCGCGGCCTGCGCCTGGGTGGTGCGAATGCGGCATTACGGCGAGGAGAGGGAGATCCTCCCGACCGGCATCGTCAACGAGCGTGCATACTGGGGCCCGAACCTGGGCCGTCTCCGCGAACGGGCGGCCTGGGGCGCGCTCGGCCGCGATCTGCACGACTATGCGCGGCGGAACGGACCGGTGGCCCTGCGGTGGCAGATCCTTGGCCTGGTCGGCTACCTGGCCGGACCCGAGGTCGAGCTCCTGGACCCGTTCGGCTTGACCGATCCTGTGGCCGCCCACCAGCCGCCGCTTCCCGGGTCACGGGTGGGACACGTGACGCACCAGGTGCCCAAGGAGTATTACCGCTACCGCGGAGACATCTCCTTGCTCGCCGGTTGGCAGGAGCGCCTGCGAGCGCAGGACCCCTCGTTGCGCCGCGAAGCGGAGAGCGCCCGGCGAGCCTTCGCATGGCAAGACGAGGCGCTGCGGCGCCAGGTCGAGCGCTGGGACGTCATCGCGCGTGGGCCGCTGGGTGCCGCCGACCGCTGGCGGCTGGTCGCGGCCGAGTGTCTCGGCCCCTTCCTCCACGCCGGCAGATTGCTCGCGGCGGGCGCGGTCCTGGTGGGGCTCTTCGCCTGGCTCGCGAGGCGACGCGCGAGTCACTGCCGCTGATCGCGCGCCTGCCGGCTTCACTGATCATTTGCTCTGCCTCCGCAGTACCCGTAATGGCACGATCGGTCGCTCTTTTGCCAAGGAAGCCCCACGGGCGAAGCGGGTGCCCAGTGGACTTGAAAGCCGATGATCAATAGACTTGCTGGGTATGAGATCGGCGCAGTTCTCGGTCGTGTTGGCAACTGTCTTCGCGGGCGCACTCGGCCCGCTGCCGCTTGCCGCCGCGGGCCTGCCCGCGCCGCCGCGGGCTGAGGGGCGGGTCACGTTCCAGGGGAACGTCCATTCCATGGCCCGCCCCGAGCTCGAGATCGGCCCCACGGACCCGGACCTGGCGATGCGGCGCGTCCTGCTCCTGCTCGAGCAGCGGCCGGGGGCCGGCGAGGAGCTGCGCCGCTTGCTCGACGCCCAGCAGGAGCCCGCTTCCGAGCGCTACCACCGCTGGCTGACGCCCGAGGAATTCGGCCACCGCTTCGGGATCAGCGACCAGGGGCTCGCGACCGTGGTCGGCTGGCTCCGGGTGCAGGGCTTCATCGTGGGCGAGGCCGCGCGCGGGCGTGGCTGGATCGAGTTCAGCGGCACGACCTTGCAGGTGAGCAAGGCTTTCGCGACGCCGATCCGCGACTATCGGGTGGCGGGGCGAGTCCATCACGCCAACGCGGCGGATCCGTCGATTCCTCGGGAGCTCGTCGGGCTCGTCAAGGGGATCGTGTCGCTGCACGATTTCCCCCGTCGGCCGCTCCACCCCCCGGCCCTCCCGATCACATTGCCGGCGGCCGAAGCGGGCGGCAAGCACTACCTGGCGCCCGCCGATTTCGCCACCATCTATGACGTCAAACCCCTGTACCAGTCCGGCACCACCGGCGCCGGCATCGCCATCGCGATCGTCGGGCGCAGCGACCTCCAGCTCGCCGACGTGCGCTACTTCCGGAGCTTCTTCGGGCTGCCTGCCATGGATCCGGTAATCATCCACAACGGCCCGGCGCCGGGTGATCTCGGCGGAGGGGAGGAGGTGGAAGCCGATCTCGACGTGCAATGGTCGGGTGCGGTCGCGCCGCAGGCGACGATCAATTTTGTGGTCTCCGCCTCGACATTTCCCTCCGACGGCGTCGATCTGTCGGCGGCCTACATCGTCGACCACGCGGTGGCGCCGATCGTCAGCGAGAGCTTCGGCGGGTGCGAGGCGGAGGAGACGGCCTCCACGTTCGCCTTCGACAACAGCCTGTGGGCGCAGGCGGCGGCCGAGGGGATCACGGCCTTTGTCGCCTCCGGCGATCAGGGGATCTCGCTCTGCGCCGACCAGCCCACCGTCAACCACACCTGTTCGACGCCCTATGACGTCTGCGTCGGCGGCACACAGTTCGCCGACGATCCGCCAGCCCGGTACTGGGCCCCCACGCCCGACCCGACGACCCAGGCGTCCGCACTCTCCTATATCCCGGAGCAGGCCTGGAACGAGCCGGGCATCGGGGCATCGGGGGGGGGCGCGAGCGGTGTGTACGCCAAGCCGTCCTGGCAGGACGCACCCGGCGTCCCGCCGGATGGCCGGCGCGACGTCCCTGACGTGGCGCTGGCGGCCGCGGGCCACGACGCCTATCTTGTGGTAGTCGGCCACTCCGCCGTGGCGCAGGGTCTGTTCGCGGTCGCCGGCACCTCTGCCGCGGCGCCGGCGTTTGCCGGGCTCATGGCCCTGGTCGTGCAGCAGGCCGGGGGGCCGCAAGGCAATGTGAATCCCGCCCTCTACCAGCTCGCCAGGAGCCAGTACGGGAGCGCGGGACCGGCGGTGTTTCATGACATTACGGACGGCGACAACAGCGTGCCGGGCGTTCCCGGCGCGCTTGCGGGGGTGGGCTACGATCTGGTGACGGGGCTCGGGTCGGTCGACGCCGCGGCGCTTGCCGCGCACTGGAGCGCCCCGCCCGCCCCCGACTTCGCGCTGGCGGCGACGCCGAGCGACCTGTCGCTGGCGCCCGGCGAGTCGGTGCAGGTGCAGATCAAGCTCGCTTCCTTCGACGGTTTCGCATCGCCGGTCACGCTGTCGATCGCCGCCTTGCCGCCCGGGGTGACGGCCGCGTTCGCCCCCCCGACCTTGAGCGGCGCTGGCTCCTCCTCGCTGCTCATCACCACCGCGAAGACCGCCGCCACGGGCTTCGTTCCGCTGACGCTGAGCGGCGGCGGCGGCGGCCAGACGCACACCGTGCCGCTCAGCATGCGGCTGCTGTTCCCAAGGCCGACGATCGGCCCTGCGTCGTCCACCGGAAAGGCCTTCGCTCTCTCTCTGGCCGCAGGTCCTGACGACGCCGTCTGGTTCACCGCCCTCTCGCTCTCACCGGGCACCATCGGCGACCAGGTCGGCCGGATCACCACTGCAGGGGTGGTGACGGAGTTCCCGATCCCGAACTGCCCCCAACAGTGCTTCCCGGCCGGCATCGCCGGCGGACCCGACGGCGGCGTCTGGATCACCGACGTCGTGCAGTCGAGGATCGACCGGTTCTCCACCGGCGGGGCGGTCACGACGTTCGCGCTCACCCCCAATTCTGGTCCGGTCCCGATCACCGCCGGCCCAGACGGCGCCCTGTGGTTCTTGGATTACTCCACGTTGAATCCCGGGATCGGGCGGCTCACCACCTCCGGGTCGCTCACCTCGTTTCCGCTCCCCGCCGACGACGTGCCGCCGCCGTTTTTCGGCGTCGAGCCCAGCATCACCTCCGGTCTGGACGGAGCGATCTGGTACACGGAACCGGGATCCAACCGGATCGGTCGCATCACCACGGCCGGAAAGGTGACGGAGATCCCGGTGCCAACGCCGCGTGCCGGGTTGACCAAGATCGTCACGGGACCCGACGGCGCTCTGTGGTTTGCCGAGGCGTCGGCGATGAAGATCGGCCGGATCACGACCGCGGGCACGATCACCGAGTTCCCGACCGGCTTTCCGTATTTCGAGGGTTACGGCATCACCGGGCTGGTGGTCGGGCCCGACGGGAACCTGTGGTTGACGGCGCGCAACGCGATCAATCGCGCGGGGTACTTGCCACTCCTTGGCCGCCTGTCGCCGGGCGGGACCTTCACCTGGTTTGATTTCCCGGACGTCGGAGACCTCCTGGCCGGCCCCGATCGCAGGCTTTGGTTCATCGCCGGCATCCTCATCGGCGCCTTCGCGGTCCCGGCGCAGGCGGCTCCTCCCTGTGCGCTGAACGACACCACCCTATGCATCGACGATCAGCCGGAAGACCGGCGGTTCCAGATCTCCGTCACGTACCAGACCACGGAGGGCGGCGAGCGCAACGGCAGCGGGCACGTCGTGCCGCTCTCGACCCTGGGCTTCCGCCGCGGCGGCGCGATCTGGTTCTTCTCGCCCGACAATCCGGAGATGCTGGTCAAGATCCTTCCTGCCTGCGCCGTCAACGGTCACATCTGGGTCTTTGCCTCGGCGGGAACCAACGTCGGCCTCGCGCTCACGGTCGTCGACACGGTGACCGGCGCGGCCAGGACCTACACCAATGGTGACGGGACTGCCGCCCTTCCCGTCCAGGACACGTCCGCCTTCGCCTGCTCGGGCAACGCCACCGGCACCCAGAGACCAGACCCCCGTGGCGCGACCGCACCCGCGGGCGACGTGGCGCCGCCGCGGCACCTCGCGCCTGGGCTCACGGCTCTGGCCGCGGCTCCATCCGCCTCCTGCACTCCGAGCGACGCGATCCTCTGCATCGACGGCCAGCCCGGCGACCGCCGCTTCCAGATCCAGGTCGCGTACCGCACGGCGCAGGCAGGCGGTCTTGCCGGCAGTGGACACGCCGTGCCGCTGGCGCCGGCCGGCATCGTGCACGGCGGAGCGTTCTGGTTCTTCTCGGCCGATAACCCGGAGATGCTGGTCAAGGTGATCGACGGCTGCGGCACCAACGGCAAGCAGTGGTTCTTCGCGTCGGCGGGCAGCAACGTCGGCCTCACGGTCACCGTGACCGACACGACGACCGGAATGCAGAGGGTCTACACCAATCCGGATGGCACCGCCGCCCTGCCGGTTCAGGACACCTCCGCCTTCACGGCCTGCCCCTAGTGCACTAGCGATTGGCGATCTCGGCGTCTCACCGCCGAGCGACTAGGTTGCATCTGGCTTCCCTTGGCCCCTCTCGATCCACAGCCCCGCGATCTGCAACGCGAGGAGCGCCGCGTCGAGGCGCGGAGCGGCGCCTTCAAGAAGGAACTCGGCCTCGTCGACCTGGCGCTCACCCAGGTGCTGTTCATCATCGGCCTGCCCTGGATCGGCGTCGCGGCGAAGCAGGGGCCCTCGCACGTCGTGCTGTGGCTCGGCGCGATGCTGTTCTTCTACGTCCCGTCGGCGCTGGTGGTGACGTGGCTCAACCGGCTCATGCCGCTCGAGGGCGGCCTCTACCAGTGGGCGAAGCTCGGCGGCAGCGAGCTGCTCGGCTTCCTCGTGGCGTGGAACCTCTGGCTGTTCGCGATCTTGAACATCTCGGAGATCGGGCTCCAGGTCACCCAGTATCTCCGCTACGTCCTGGGGCCGGGCGTCGAGGGGTTGACCGCGAACAAGGCGTTCATCGGCGCCGTCAACCTGGCGATGATCGCCGCCCTGGTCCTGTTGACGACCATCGGCCTCGGCGCCGGCAAGTGGTTGCACAAGGCGGGCGGCGCGTTGATGCTCCTGACCTTCCTCGCCATCGTGGCGCTCCCCTGGCTCAACGTGGCGCACGGCTCCCTGGCCGCATACCACCCCTTGCGAACGGCAGCGCCGGCGGTGTCGCTGATGACCCTGAACCTGTTCGGCAAGCTGGGCTTCGGGGCGCTCGGCGGTTTCGAGTACGTGGCGATCCACGCCGGGGAATGCCGCGATCCGGTGCGCACCATCACCCGCTCGGTGGCGCTCGCCGCGCCGGTCATCGCCGCGATGTTCATCCTCGGCACGAGCTCGGTCCTGGCGCTCGTGCCGCACGGCCAGATCGACCTGATCGCACCCATCCCCCAGGTGCTGAGCGAGGGCTTCGGAGCGCTGCGCGTCGCGGCCCCGGTCGCGCCGCTGGCAATCCTCGCGCTGCTGTGCATCCGGGTCGCGCAATCGAGCGTCATCTTCGCGGGCAACTCGCGGCTGCCGATGGTCGCGGGCTGGGACCGGCTCCTCCCCGAGGGCTTCACCCGGCTCCACGCCCGCTTCCGGACGCCGGTCAACTCCATCCTGTTCGTCGGCGCCGTCACCCTGGTGCTGAGCCTCGTCGGGCTGATCGGAGTCGGCAAGCAGGAGGCTTTCCAGCTGCTGTGGAACGCCTCCGGCGTCTTCTATGCGCTGCCCTACCTCGCGATGTTCGCGATCCCGCTCTGCGGCCTGCGAGGCGTCGAGCCGCGGCCGCCGGCAGGCCTGCGCGCCTGCGCGCTCTCCGGCCTCTTGATGACGCTGCTCTACGTCGCCGTGTCGATCGTCCCGCTGGTCGAGGTCGAGAGCCGCGTGCTGTTCGCGGCCAAGATCTCCGGGCTCATCGTCACCACCAACGTCCTCGGGCTCGTGATCTATCTCGTCCGCCGGCAGCGAGGCGGACCCTCCTCGCCCACACCCGGGACCGACGGGTAGGCTGACGCGCGCCACCGCCGCTCGCCGCTCGATGCGCGGGCGTCGCTCGCCGGCCGGCACGCGAAGGTAGCGCGCCCGCCAACGACATATCGTCGTTTTGCAATATCCCTCTTTGATTTCCGCGGTCAGGAGACATAGACTGTCAGGGACAGCAGATTTTTAGCAAGATCGTCCTCGGCCCGCGTGCTCTGGACCGTCTGGCCGTCAGCATCGGAGGACCCGCCCATGCGCAGGACCGTCCCAGCCGTGGCAGCCGTCGCCCTCGCCTCCCTCCTCGCCCCTGCGCTCGCCGCCGCCTGGCCGTCGCTCGACAAGCAGCTCGAGACGGACAGGATCCGCCCCGGGACTGCGCTGGCGGCGTTGGTGGCCGCGAACCAGGACTTCCGCCTGCTGCGGCCCGAGGAGGCGCAGGACAAGCTCCCGCTGCCGCCCTGGCTGCGCGTGCTCTGGCACAAGCAGCACCCGGCCAGCCGTTACCGGCCGGGCGATCGCACAGGCGGCTATCCGCTGGTGCTGCGCGAGGCCCACGAGTGGATGCTCTCCCACCAGGACCTCAAGCCCGGCCTGCCGCCCCCCGCCGCGCCACCCGGGCGCAGCGCGGTGGCGGGCAGCAACCTGCGCATCTCGGGGGTCCAGAACGAGCCACGCAGCGAGTCGGCGATCCGCATCAACCCCTTCCATCCGACCCAGATCATCTCGGCGTCGAACAACATCCTGTTCGGCGGCGGCCAGGCCGAGTACTACTCGGCGGACGGCGGCGCGACCTGGGGCCAGACCTCGCTCGCGCTGCTGCCCCAGGACGCCTTCCAGTCGGATCCGACGGTCGACTGGACCTCGGACGGGACCGCCTGGTCGATCACCATCGGCATCGATGCCTTCGTCTCCAACCTGCAGCTGCGAGCCTACAAGTCGACCGACGGCGGAGCGACCTGGACCTACGACTCGACCATCTCCGGGGACCAGTTCTTCACCGACAAGGAGATGATCTGGGTCGACCACAGCAGCTTCTCCCCCTTCCGCGACAACCTCTACGTCATCTGGCACAACGGCTACCAGGTCTACGTCACGCGGCGCACCGGCGCGGACGGGGTCTGGCAGCCGCCGCTCCTGGTGAGCGGCGCCGAGACCCTCGGCACCGGCATCGGCGGCGACATCACCAGCAACGCGGCCGGAGTGGTCTTCGCCAGCTGGCCCGACACCGGCGGCCAGGGCATCTTCGTGGCGCGCTCGACGGACGGCGGCGCCTCGTTCTCGACGCCGGTGCAGATCGCCACGACCGCCGGCTCCTTCGACATCGGCATCCCCGCCGACGACTTCCGGCGGGTCCTCATCTACACCAGCACCGGCACCTCCGAGGGCCCCACGCACGACAACGTCTACGCGGCCTGGAACGACCTCAACGGAGCGGCCGGCTGCAACGCCTGGTTCGACGAGCCCGGCTTCGACACCACCTCGACCTGCACCACCCGGATCTGGTTCGCGCGCTCGTCCGACGGCGGCTCGACGTGGAGCATTCCCATGATGATCAACAACCAGCCCTCGCTCAACGACCAGTTCTTCCCCTGGCTGGCCGTCGACCCCACCACGGGCGCGATCGGCGTCACCTATTACGACACCGTCGCGAACCCTGATCGGGTGCACACCGACGTCTGGTACCAGTCGTCCTTCGACCGCGGATCGACCTGGAGCGCTCCGCTCAAGATCACCACTGCAGAGACCGACGAGACGGCCTACACGGCCGACTCCGGCAACCAGTACGGCGACTACACCGGGCTCAGCGCCTTCGCCGGCCAGCTGTTCCCCTCGTGGACCGACCGCCGCTACGGCAAGAGCGAGGAGATCTGGACCGCGGCCATCAACGACCCCGCCTGCACCGCGCCGGGGGCGCCGGTGGCGGGCACCGCGAGCACGCCGGGAGCGAACCAGGTCCAGGTGAGCTGGAGCAATGGCGCGCCCGCGTCCAGCAAGTTCAACGTCTACCGCACGCTCGGCACCTGCGCCTCGCACGCCGCCTTCGGCCCCGTCGCCGGCGGCTTGTCGAGTTCCCCGTACCTCGACGGCACCGTGTCGGGCTCACTGACCTACGCCTACCAGGTGACCGGCCTCGATGCGACAGGCAACTGCGAGTCGCTCCCCAGCGGCTGCATGCAAGCCGCCGCGACCGGCACCTGCACGGTGCCGCCGACCTTCGCCGGCGTGGCGCACGTCGCCGACGCGGCGGCGGCGACCTGCGCCATCGACCTGTCCTGGCCGGCGGCCGCGGCGCCCTGCGGCGGAGCGGTCTCCTACAACGTCTACCGCTCGACCGCGCCGGGCTTCACGCCGGCCCTCGCCAACCGCGTCGTGGCAGGCCTCGCCACGACCTCGTATGCCGACTCGAGCCCGCTCACCGTCGGCGTCACCTACTACTACGTGGTGCGCGCGGTCGACGCGTCGAACGGCGCCGAGGACGGCAACACCGTGACGCTCAGCGCCGCCCCCGGCGGCCAGGTGGCGTTCCTCGACACCTTCGAGGGATCGGCCTCCGGCGGCGGCTTCGACCACCCGGGGTGGACCCACACCGCGCTGTCCGGCGGCGTCGACTGGGCGCTCTCGACCAGCCACTTCCAGAGCCCGACCCACTCCTGGTTCTCGGCCGAGCAATCGACGGCCTCCGACCGCGTCCTGACGACACCCACCTTCGCCGCCACGGCCGGCTCGCTCCTCCACTTCTGGCATACCTACGCCTTCGAGGGCAACACCTTCACCTGCTACGACGGCGGCACCCTCGAGGCGTCGGTGAACGGCGGCCCCTGGAACACCGTTCCGTTCAACAACTTCCTGGCCGGCCCCTACAACGGGTTCATCAACACCGGGTACAACAATCCGCTCGGCGGCGCTCTCGGCTGGTGCGGCGGCACGCTCGGCCCGATGACCGAGGTGATCGTCGACCTCACCTCCTACGCCGGCAGCAACGTCCAGCTGCGCTGGCACGAGGGCGACGACGACTCCAACGCCATCGCCGGCTGGTACGTCGATTCGGTCAGCCTGGTGGCGAGCTGCCAGACCGCGTCGCCGCCGCCCCTCAACTTCTACACCGTCACTCCCTGCCGGATGGTCGACACGCGCGGCCCGACGGGCGCCACCGGCGGCCCCGCGCTGCAACCGATCTCCGTGCGGACCTTCCAGCTCGCCGGCCTCTGCGGGGTGCCCGCCGGCGCCAAGGCCCTGGCACTCAACCTCACCGTCACCCAGGGAACGACGCCCGGCGTCGTGACCATCTACCAGGCCAACCAGCTGCCGCCGGCGACCACCACCCTCGTCTATGCCGCCGGCCAGACCCGCGCCAACAACACGGTGACCGCTCTCGCCAGCGACACCAGCGGCCTGGCCGCGGTCCACCTCAGCTCGAGCGGCACGGTGCAGCTCATCATCGACGTGGTGGGCTACTTCCAGTGAGCGGCGCCGAGGTGCTCGAACATCCTATGCGCGTGCGGGCATCTATCCCGTCACCGCCACCGGCACCCGCGCCGGCCCTCGGGCAGCGTGCTCGCCGGCGGTATCCGCCGCATGGGCAGCATGGGCCGCATGCGCTGCATCGGCCGCGCCGACGGCGCAAGCTGGCGGGATGATCAGCACGCTGCGCTGCGCGTGGCGCATGACCGACTCGGCCACGCTGCCGATGAGGAAGCGCTCGAAGCCGCTCCTGCCGTGGGTGCCGAGCACCACCAGGTCCGGCGCCGCCTCGGCGCAGCGGCCGAGGATCTCGCGGTCGGCCGCCCCGGCACAGCGCACTCGCCCGCTCACGTGCCAGCCCGGCTCCGGGAGGTGTGCCGCGATGAAGCGCTCGAGCTCCTTGCCGGCGTCTGCCTCGACCTGCCGCGGGTCCACCGTCGGCAGCACGGCCTCGAGCAGTGGGGTCTCCGCCACGTAGAGCGCCTCGATCGCGGTGCGGGGGCGCCCCTCGGGACTGGCGCCGATCGCCGCCAGCACCCGCAGGCCGCGCCGCATGGCCTCGCCCGACGCCGGCGAGAGGTCGACGGCGATCAGCACCCGGCGCGGCGGCAGCTCGAGCTCGCCGCGCATGGCCAGCACCGGGCAGGTCGCGGCGCGCACCACGCGGTCCGCGGTCGAGCCCAGAAGCTTGGACAGGCTGCCCCAGCTCTCCGCCGCACCCATCACGATCAGGCTGGCGCCGTCGGCGGCGGCGGTCTCCACCAGCACCCGGTGCGGCGCGCCTTCGAGCGCGGTCAGACCCGCCAGCTCCTCGCGCTGGATGCCGAGCCGCCAGGCCTGGTCCTGCAGGCACTGCAGGTGGCCGGCGCTCTCCTGCTCGAGCAGCTCCGGCAGGTAGACACCGCCTCCCATGGCCGCGCCGCTGTAGAGCATCGTCAGGTCATAGGCATGGACGAGATGGATCTTGGCGCCCGCGGCGCGGGCAATCCGCACGCCGCTGCGCACGATCTGGTCCGACGCCTTGGTCAGCGAGGTGGCGATGATCACGATCGGGGTCTCGGGGTTCATGGGCGCTCCTCTCCTGCGGTCTCGCGTCCTTCGACAACGACACACTAGCGACGGGCCGATGGCGCCGCCCGACCCATCGGGGTGGCCCCGGGCACGTCGCGGGGTGGCCCGGCCGCCACCCACCCGGGTAGACCGCGCCGCCGCGCATCGAGCCGCGCCAGGCGGCGCCTGAAGTCGAGGCCGAACGCCATGCGCAGGGCCGCGAGGCGCGCCAGCTGCCAGCGGAAGCGGCGGTCGGACAGCGAGGCGCACTCCTCGGGCAGCAGGACCAGGGAGACGTGCACGTTGGGCGCGCAGCCAATCGGCAGGCGATGCTCCATCGACGCCTCGTAGAGCCGCCGGAAGACCGGCACCAGGTCCTCGGTGCGCGGCGGCGGCAGGTGCTCGAGGTCGGTGCCGGTCAGCGGGCGGAAGACGCACACCGTGGGGATGGCCCCGACCGAGGCGATCCAGTCGATGGCCGCGATCGACGACTCGGGCGGCTCGAGGCCGGCGATGATCTCGCCGTTGGTGACCCACGGCTCGCGCCGCGGGCCCTTGCCGGCGAGCGCGGCGCAGTAGCGGATCGCCTCGAGGTAGCGGTCGAGCCCGTAGGCCGCATCCTTGCCCGGGCAGAGCTCGTGGAAGATCCGGCGGTCGAAGACCTCGAAGCAGAAGGAGACCCGGTTGACCCCCATCTCCCGCAGCCCGTCGTAGCGCCGCAGATCGTGGTGCGGCGGCGTCTGCACCCCGATGAGCAGCCCCAGCTCCTGCTTGATGCGCAGGATGTAGGGCTCCAAGAGGTCGAGGTAGGTGTCGCCTTCGTAGTGGCCGGTGTTGAAGTCGACGTAGGTGATGCCCGACTCGTCGCGCGCCGCGCGCACCACCTCGAGTACCTCGTCGATCGACTTCTCGCCGGCCTCGTCGACGCCGAGGTTGAGGCCGACCGAGCAGAACTTGCAGTTGATCTTCGGCTTGGCGGTCCAGTACTCGCACACTTTCGCCTGGTAGATGCCGAGATAGGTCCCCTGCAGGGTGCCGATGCGGGTCATCGCCTTGCCGGTCGCGGTCGTCGC
>DATNKH010000086.1:0-9282 GCA_035603475.1 Thermoanaerobaculia bacterium | reverse complement strand
GGTCGAGCTCGCGTAGCTGGCGGCGCACCGCCCGCGCGTAGTCCGGGGGGGCCTGGCTCAAGGGCTGGATCATCAGCACCCCCGGCCCCTCGGCCAATCCCTAATACCGGACGTCGCCGAAGACTCCGATCACGCGGTAGTCGTGTCCGTGCATCGTCACCGCGGCGCCGATGGGGCTGCTACCGGGCCAGTGGCGCAGCGCCAGGGCGCGGCTGACCATCACCACCCGCGCGGTCTCGAGGCCAGGTTGGGGGGCAAACTGCCGGCCGGCGAGCAGAGGAATGCGTAACAGGCGCAGGTAGCCGGGGGTGACGAGCTGCATCGTCGCGCTGCGGCCCTGTGTCCAATCGTCGCCCGGCGGATCCTGGCCGGTGACGCGGAAGCCCCAGACCTGGAAGTGGTCGGGCAGGGGTAGCCGGCTGGTCAGGGCCACCTCGCTCACTCCGGGCAGCGCCTCGAGACTCGTGAGCAGCCGTGCCGCGAACTCCGCGCGCCGGACCTCGTCGGGGTAGCGCCAGGCGGGCAAGCGGATCTCCTGGACCAGGACGTTGCGGCTGTCGAATCCGGGGGCCACTGCGGCGAGGCGGAGCCAGCTCGTGACCAGCGCCAGGGCGCCGGCGAGCAGGATCAGCGTCAGGGCGACCTCCGCGACGACCAGCGCGTCCTGCGAGCGCCGCACGAGACGGGGCTCGGCCATCGCGGCGCGCGGGGCGCCGGCGCGCGCAAAGGCCGTCGGCACGACGCCGCTGACGGCGGTGGCGACGACGCCTGTCGCCAGGGCGAAAAGCGCCACGCTCGGGTCGACGGCGACCTTTTCCAGCCCTGGTAGCTCGGCCGCCAGGAAGAGCGGGAGCGTGTGCTGCGCGAGGGCTGCGAGGACCAGTCCGCCGGCGCTGCCGCCCACGGCGAGAGCCAAGGTCTCGACCGCGCTCTGGCGGAGCAGGTGCAGGCGCCGAGCGCCCAGGGCGAACCTCAGCGCAGTCTCTGCACGCCGTTCGACCGCCTGGGCGAGCAAGAGATGAGCAAGGTTGACGCAGGCGATCAGGAGGACCGCCGCCGCGGCCGCGACCAGCAGCACGAGGGCGGGCCGGCTGTCGCCGATCACGCTGTCGAGCAGCGGGACGACACGGATGCCGGCGCGCGCGTTGGTCTCGGGATAGGCGGCGGCGAGGGCGGCGGCGATGCGATCCAGCTCGGCGCGGGCCGAGGCCAGGGTCGCTCCCGGCGCCAGGCGTGCGATCGCCGCGTAGCTGTGCTCGTCCCGCACCGTGAGGTCTGTAGCCGTCGGCGCGGCGGGGGTCCAGAGACCTTTCTTGTGCCCGGCGAGAGCGAAGCCGGCGGGCATCACGCCGACGACCGTGTACGGCTGACCGTCGAGACGCAGCGTGCGCCCGAGGATCCGGGGGTCCGCGCCGCAGACGCCCGCCCAGACGTCGTGGCCGAGGATCACCAGGTGGTCCCGGCGTGCCACCTCTCCGGCAAGAAAAGTGCGGCCGAGCGCCGGCGCGACGCCGAGGACGCCGAGCAGTTGCGAGTCGATCTTCGCCGCGGCGACCTCGAGCGGTTCGCCGCCAACCTCGAGGACCGCGGAATAGTCCTTGTAGAGGCCGATCCCACGCACGGTGCGACTGCGCAGCCGCCAGTCCGCCGCGTCCATGAAGGACACCGGCAGCCGATTCCAGATTGCCGCGAGGCTGGGGTTGGGCGAGTTCCTGAGATTCCCGAGGGTCTCGTAGATGCGAACGAGGGCATGAGGTTGGGGATAGTCGAGGGGCGAGAGAACGCCGCGAGCGACGGCACAGGCGGTCGCCGCCGCCCCCACACCCACCGCAAGGGTCAGGATGACGGTGATGGAAACCAGCGGGCTCCGCGCGAGACGCCGCAGGCCGTAGCGCAATGCGTGCCACATGTCGT
This sequence comes from Thermoanaerobaculia bacterium, assembly GCA_035603475.1. Taxonomy (GTDB): domain Bacteria; phylum Acidobacteriota; class Thermoanaerobaculia; order Multivoradales; family UBA5704; genus JASLEW01. The sequence goes on along the minus strand of DATNKH010000086.1, from coordinate 7,368 downwards.
CGTGGGGTCGGGCGGGGAGAGAGTGGACCTGCTACTCCTCCCACGATCTTACTGCATTCCTGACAGCGGGCGCAGCGTGTCGGCCAGGCCGTCGACGCCTCTACGGCTTGAAGCCGTGCCGATCGACTCGGCCGTTCAGGGTCTCGGAGCCGGGACTACCTCCGGACAGCACGTAGTAGCGGGTCACCCCGGGCTCGCGGTACTCTTGCGTAATGCGACCCCTTCGGTATTCCATCAACGTCACATTGGACGGGTGCTGCGATCATCGTGAAGCGTTCGCGGACGAAGACTTGCATCGTCACGCGGTCGAGAACATCGACCAGGCCGATGCCCTCCTCTTTGGCCGGGTGACCTACGAAATGATGGAGGCAGCGTTCCGGCCGCCGGCGCGGGCGGGAGCGAGGCCTGATTGGATGGAACCCTTCGCCCGGACGATCGACGCGGCAAAGAAGTACGTCGTGTCGAGCACCCTGGACCGGGTCGATTGGAACGCGGAGCTCGTGCGCGGGGATCTGGGGAAGGCCGTTGAGCAGCTCAAGCGGGAGTCGGGTAAGGGACTGCTCGTGGGAGGCGTGAAGCTCCCGCTGGCCTTGGCGGAGCTGGGATTGATCGATGAGTACGAGTTCGTGGTGCAGCCCAGGCTAGCGGGCCACGGGCCGACGTTGTTCGCGGGCCTATCGAAGCCTGTCGACTTGAGGCTCGTGAGCCGGCTGGAGTTCGGCTCGGGGGCGGTGGCGATGCGGTATCAGCCGAGAAGGTAGCCATTGGGCTTGTTGGTCCGGCCTACAATCTGAAACGGAGAACACGGGCCCCTTTGCTCCGCCGGCGATGCCGGCCAGGGCGGCTGGATCGGGCGGGGCGAGACTGCTACGATTGGCTGCATGTGGGGTGCAGCAGCAGCCGCGGCAGCACGACGCCGCACGCTGAGGGAAGAGGAGGAAATGACGACCTACTCGGCAAACGACTTGGACAGCGATTGGGAGTTCAAGATTGTCCGCGCCAACGCGAGGGTCTTCAGGAAATCCAGCACGCTCAACCGCCTACTCCAAGAGGAAGCGCAGTCCGGTTGGACGATGGTGGAGAAGTTCGATGACCAACGCATTCGTTTCAAACGGCCACGACAGGCCCGCCTCAATGACGCGAACCTACCGCCTGGGGTCGATCCGTACCGGGTTCACTACGGAATGTCGCCCCTCGCATTCATCCTCCTGATAGTCGCGGTCGTGCTCGGACTGACTCAGGGAATCGCGGCGTTGATCGACCACCTCTTCTGAGTCACGGCCACCGTCCATTCCAGCCCGCCTCCGCCTCACCCGCCTGGAGCGAGGACGGGCGGTACCGGGGTATCCTTATGATCGTCGAAGCGTACCCGCGCGTAGATCTCGGCCATCTTCAATGCACACTCGATCGAGGGCAGGACAATGGAGCCTTCAAGGTCTCTCTTCTCGGTAAAGAGCCAATCCTTTCGGTTTTCTTGCCGCACATATTGCTCCACTTTAGGCTGGTCCTGCGAGACGAGCAGGTACTCACGAAGCGCAGCAAGAGCGCGGTAGTGCTCGAACTTGGTCGTGCGGTCATAGGCAGCGGTGCTCGGCGAGAGCACCTCGATCAACACGGTCGGATTGGTCAAGGTGTCGAGGTGCTCGTCGGTCAGCGTGGGTTCGCCACAGACGATGGTGACATCCGGATAGGTATAGAGGCCGGTCTGTGCCACCAGGACTCGCACGTCGCTGCCGAAGACCTCACATGAGCGGCCCCTGAGCTGCAACCCGATGGCCTGCACGAGATTGCTTGCGATCCGGCCATGGCGGATGCTGCCGCCGGTCATCGCGATCATCTGACCGTCGAGGAACTCGCTCTTGATCTCTGCCGTCCGCTCCAAGGCCAGGTACTCGTCCGGCGTCAGGCGCGGAATGGAGTCCACCGACATGGGGATAGGATAGCAGAATGATTACCCTCGCGAACCCTCCGAGCGCCTCACCTGCTGCAACGGAGGCGTTGCGCAGGCTCGGCAGCGCCGCGGTCCTTCAGGCCCTCGACCGGTTGAGCGCCGACCCGCGGGCGCCTGAACGACTCTGGGTCGGACAGGTGTCGCGCCGAGGTCGAGCCGCGCGAGATCCTCAAAGAGTGCCTGCTGCGCGGCGCCGCCGCCGGCGCGGCGGGCGAACCAGCAGACGACGGCCACGCTCGCGGACTCAGGGTGTAGACTCCCACCTGGACGTGCAAAGCTGCTTGGAGACCATGACTACCGACCATCAGTCATCCCCGCCCGAAGCAAGGCCCGATAACGACCTCCGTGCGCGGAACGCGCGCGCTCTCGAGCTCCTGTGCGAGTGCCTAGCCGATGAGTCAGGTTACGACGCGGAGCTCTTTCCGGTTCTCAAGGCGGAGCTGGAGGCTGACCGGCTGGCCTATCGGCGGCGGTTCAGCGCATGACTTGCCCCCTTCTCTGAGACGGGACACTAGGCATTGTCATCTCGCTGTACTACAACGATCAATCCGCCGCCGCACTTCCACGCGCGCTATGGCGATGTAAAGGCGATCATCGATATCGAATCGCTGACCGTCTTGTACGGCGAGCTGACGCCAAGGGTGCTGGGACTCGTCGTCGAATGGGCGGCGGTACACAAAGCTGAGCTTCTACCGACTGGGAGCTTGCCCGGAAGCAGGAGCCGCTCGTTCCCATAGCTCCCTTGGAGTGAGCCATGCTGAAAGACATCGTGGAAGCTCGACCTGCAGGAGAGCACAAGCTCTACCTTCGCTTCGAGGACGGAGTGGAGGGCGAGATCGATTTGTCGAAGCTCATCGAATTCAAGGGCGTCTTCGAGCCCTTACGCGACGTTCGGGAGATCGCCAAGGTGCGGGTCGACGCCGAGCATGGAACCGTATCCTGGCCGAACGGCGCCGATCTGGACCCTGACGTGCTCTATTCTTTGCTAACAGGTAAACCCACCAAGGTGAGACACCTGGTGGTGCGCTGAGCCGCCCGCATAGACAGACCCTGAAGCTGCAGTGCAACGAGCAGGGGCAACTATGCCCAAGCTCGACGTAAGTGTTTGACTCTATTGGAGCCGACGATCGGGATTGAACCGATGACCTGCTGATTACGAATCAGGCACGGCGAACTACCGAGGACGTTCGCAGAAGCCCCTATCCGTTCAGATGTCAGTCACTTAACCCTTGTACTGCAATCGACTACGAGTACCACCTCGTCCTCAGCCGTCCTGGGCTGTCAGCTGCGATTTGCGTCTCAGGTGCGCCACAGCTACAGCCTGTGGCGTATAATCCGGGAACGATGCCTCGACCTCCCAAGAATACCCTCGGCTTCAACGACCGCTCCCTGCGCGCCGTGCGCGCTGCTCGGCGTCGGGTGGACTACATGGATCTGGGTCTCCACGGCTTCGGCCTCATGGTGCGGCCCACCGGCAGGAAGACCTTCTTCGTCCGCTACCGGCTGGGACGCACCGAGCGGCGCATGACCCTGGGTGACTATCCTGCAGTGCCGCTGACCGACGCCCGCAAGGCAGCCAAGGAGATCTTCGGGCGAGTGGCGAAAGGAGACGATCCGCAGGCCAAGCGCCAGGAGGAGCGAGCGGCGCCCACCTTCGGTGAGCTGGCGGCTTCCTACCTCGAAGTCCATGCCAAGCAGCGGAAGCGCACCTGGAAGGAGGATCAGCGCATCCTGCGATGCGACCTCCTGCCTGCCTGGAGCCGCGTTCTGGCCACCCGCATTCGCCGCCGAGACGTGGCAGCCCTGATGGATGGGATCGTCGGCCGCGGCGCCCCCGTGATGGCGAACAGGGTACGTGCGCTCGCTTCCAAGATCTTCGCTTTCGCCGTCGAGCGGGAGATCGTGGAGTTCAATCCAGTCGCCGGTCTTCCGCCGCAAGGCGAGGAGCGGTCTCGCGAGCGGGTCCTCTCCGCGGAGGAGATCCGTGCACTGTGGACGGCCTGGGACGCGGAACGCTCGGTCACCAGCGCCATCTTCCAGCTGTTGCTGTTGACCGCGCAGCGGGAGATCGAGGTCATGACGATGCAGTGGCAGCATCTGGACGGAGCCTGGTGGACCATCCCGGCCGACGTGGTCAAGAACAAGCTGCAGCACCGGGTTTTCCTATGCTCCGAGGCTCTGGAGCTGCTGGAGCGCCTGCGGCAGAGGCCCGGCCACTCACCATGGGTGTTCCCGAGCCCGCGGCGCAAGGGAAGGCCCGTGACCTCGATCAACAAGGCGAAAGAACGCTTCCGAGCGGCCACCGACATCCCGGACTGGCGGCCGCACGACCTGCGCCGGACGGCGGTCACCTTCATGAGGCGGCTCGGGGTCCCTCGCGCCGCAGTGTCGAAGGTTCTGAATCACGTCGAGCCCGGGGTGACATCGGTGTACGACCGAGCCGGCGGTGATGCCGAGGTCGGGTCGGCCCTGATCACCTGGGGAGCGGGGCTGGCCGAGATCCTACGGGGTGAGGAAGAAACGCGGTCGCCGACAACGCTTGGAAAGTGACCCACCGTCCGGCGGTTGATGTCGCCGCGAGCCCCGCCGAGCCGGGCGCCATCCAGTTCCTCCGCACACCGCCCGCCTGGTGGCTCGACCGCAGGGCGGCCACCCTCGACGCCCACGCCGCGTACTTCTGGCGTACACTGCTCGCTCAGCGAGGACATGATGTTTCCACCGAGATCGCGGATGGCGGTCCGCCGCTACGAGGCTACGGTGTCCTTTCGGGACGCGGCGGGCATCGATCGGCACGAGGCATTCCCCTTGATGACCTCCGACCACCAGAGCGCCACCCGCCTGGCCGTCGCCTACACGCTCGACGTGCTGGGCCTACGCGAGTTCGAGCTGCGGGTGGTCGGCAGCTGAGGCGCGGGCGGGCGCTCGAGCGCTTGCGGAGCCGGGGCCGGAGTCTCCAAAGCCCGCTCACGTCCAGAGCAAGGAGGAGCCGTCGTGAAGCAATTCCTCAACTCCAAGTCGACGCTGACCCCGGCATCGCCGGCGCGCTGACGATGTTGATCACCAACGCTCTGATGCAACAGCTCAAGCTGCCCGCGAGGTCGGTGGCTCCCCATTGGACGGATTCTCGTCTCGCAGAGGCTGGCGGCGCCGCTCCGGGCGTCACCTCGAGCGGGGTCGCCACCACCGCGGATCCTTATGAAAGGCTCACGCCAAGAGCAGGCCCTCAACCGTGCTCTCGAGCGACGCGATGTCCAGCTTCGCCGACGCGTAGTTCAGACGCTTGAGGGCCGGACTGAGGAGCCGGTCGTGCTTTTCGAACACCGGCTTCGAGCCGTAACGAGCCAGGTCGTACTCGCTGGGCTTGGAGCTGCTGGCAAGGAAATCCCTGAGCGCACGTTCCACCACGGCCGGCGTGGCGTCCCGCACCAGCACGGCGACGTCCATGGCGGTCGCGGCGAGGCCCATCCATTTGAGCGCAGTGACGAGCGTCGTCTGCTTTCTCGTGCCCACCCACGGGAACAGCAGGACAGCCTGCGGACCATAGGCGATGATCCGCTCATGGTGCGCGAAGAGCTCCTCATATCCCCTGCGGCCTTCGCGAACGATCCGCCTGGCCAGCGCATTGCTGTCCGGAGGCAGCCTAGGACTTTCGGCGCTACGGTAGATGCGCCGCATCTCCTGCACCACCGGATGCGAGGGAGCCAGGCCGTCGCCGGCAAAGAATGGCGCCCGCCCAGCCGCGGCCCGGATCACCTCGAGGACGTGACGCAAATGGTCGATGTGCACCACCTCCCAGCGCGCGCCGCCGAACAGCAGCTGATCGCCGGGCCCGTACGGGTAGCGTGCCGCGAACGACCCGAGGCGGGACGACCCCGACCGCAACGTGTACTCCTGGGGCGTGTCGAAGGCCGCATAGAACGTGAACCGGCCGATGTAGGACGTGCCGTGCTTGCTCAGGAAGTAACGGCCGTCCTGTTCATCGAGCAGTGGCTGATACTTCCTCACCAAGTGCCTGATGAGCGGTTCCAGTAGGTCCGCGGCCGTGCCGAAGGGACCCCGCTCGATCAGCAGGTAGCGCGCTTCCTGCACATCCAGCCCCTCATCCTCCTGGTTTTGCCTGGTGCACGAGAGCAGCTGCTGGATCAGCGTCGAGAGGTTCAGCCGCTGCAGGTCGGGCGCCTCGAAGACGCCCTGCCGCAGCAGATTGATCTGGGCGAGCGTGCGGAAGGTCGCCAGGTGGAGGCGTTCGAGCGGGTCGGCGTCGTCGCCGAGCTCGCGCTCGCGCACATAGGCGTGCAGCGTGGGTTCCATGCCCTCCCGCCGCCCCGAGCGTCCCAGCCGCTGGCGCAGCGACGCAACCGAAAAACCTGGGCCGATCTGCGCCGTCGCCTCGACCTGGCCGACATCGATGCCGAGCTCGAGCGTCGTCGTGCAGACCAGGATGCTCTTTTCCTTCTGGTTGCGCATCACCGCCTCGGCCTTCCCCCTGATCGAGCGGTCCAGCGACCCGTGGTGCGGCCAGAAGCGGCGGCACGCCGGGAGTAGATCGTCGGCCTCCTTGCACGGGCGCTCTACGAGGCCTTCCTCTCTCGCCAGCTCGTTGAGGATGTCGGCATACAGCTCCGTCTCGTGGCGGGAGTTGGTGAAGATGAGGCCCTTGGCACGGGCGCCGAAGACCTGCAACAAGTCGCGGCAGATCGCGAGCACCTCCGGCGGTTTATGGTGGATCGCAACGGGCTGGTGCGTCTCCGGCGCAGCGCTCGCCGTTCCGGCGACCGCCGACGCGGTCCTTACTGGAGCCATCCCGGGTGTGGACTGCTTGAAGGCCTTGAGGTGGACGCGGACAGGGTTCTCGACCGCCTCGGGACAGAGGATCGTGACCTGGTCAGGCTGGTGCGGGCGCAGGAATTTACGCAGATCCACCGCCGCCTGCTCGCGACTGCCGACCGTGGCGGAGAGTGCAACGCGCGGGATCCACAGCGCCGGCTCGTTCCTGGACTTGGCGAGCAGCGCTTCGAGCCGGCCGAGCAGCGAGATCACCTGCGACCCGCGCGGGCTTTCGAAGTAGGCGTGGATCTCATCCACGATCACCGCCTGGAGGTCACGGAAGAGCGGCTCCACCTCCTCCGGAGTGCGGACGAACCGTGCCTCCAGAGACTCCGGCGTGGTGAGGAGGATGCCTCGCGAGCCCTCCCGTTGCTGGCGGTCCACGTCACCGTGCCGGCGAAAGGCCCGGCGGCCAACGCATGCCGCCATGCTTTCAGCGCGCTCGTGGATGTCGTTGATCAGCGCCTTGAGCGGGCTCACGTAGAGGATCTCGAACGAAGGCAGGGCAGTGGGACTGCGCCGATGGAGCCAGGTCAGCAGCGGCAGAAACGCCGCCTCCGTCTTGCCGCTCGCGGTCGACGCCGATAGCA
>DATNKH010000085.1:0-2997 GCA_035603475.1 Thermoanaerobaculia bacterium | reverse complement strand
GAGCTCTCGCGCCGCCAGGGCTTCCCCGCAGGCGGCGGCAAGGCTGGCGGCGGTGCGGCAGGTCGCGGTGCGCGGCACGCCGGCGGCCGCGGCGATCGCCGCCAGGTCGCTGCCGGTGGCGGTGGCGGTCGAGAAGCTGCGGCCGACCGACAGCAGCACCTCGTTGTCGAAGACGACGTGCAGCAAGTTCGGCGGCCGGTGGCGCGCCAGGGTGGTGAAAGTGCCGAGGTTCATCAGCACCGAGCCGTCGCCGTCGAGCGTCACCACCTCGAGCTCGGGCCGCGCCAGCGCGATCCCCAGCGCCACCGAGGAGGCGAGCCCCATCGAGTGCTCGACGTAGAAGAACCCCGGCCGGTGACCGAGCGAGAAGAGCTCGGCCGGCGCGGCGCCCATGTTGGTGACCACCACCCGCTCGGCGAGCAGCGGATAGATCTCCCGCATCGCCTCGAGGCGCAGCATCACTCCTCCCACATCAGGTCGCGGCAGAGCAGCAGCGCGACCGGCCGCAGGCTCGCTTCGGCCAGGGTGAGCGCCTGGCGCAGCCGCGCCGCCACCTCGTCGGCGCGTGCCAGCAGCAGGTAGGGGATGCGCAGCGCCCGCAGCAGGTCCTCCGTAACCCCGCCCCCCTCGGTCTGCCACGGGTGCTCCTCGCCGAAGCCGCCGCGGTAGCTCACCAGCATCAGCAGCGGCACCCGGTAGAGCTGGGCCAGCGAGACGATGCCGTTGACGCTCGCCAGCAGGCCGTGGTTCTGCATCAGCATCGCCGACCGCACGCCGGCGAGATGCGCGCCGACCGACACCCCGACCCCCTCTTCCTCCTTGGCCAGGCGCACCAGGGTCATGTCCGGGTCGGCTTCCGCCAGGCTCACGAGGTGCACGAGCCAGGTCTCCGGCAGCACCGAGAGCAGCCGGATGCCGCAGTCCTTGAGCCCCTCGTAGACCAGCTGCGAGCTGGCGGCGGATACCGGCATCGGATTGCCCTCGGATCCCCTTCGCCCCCCTCGGTCCCACAGGCGTCGTGACGCAGATGGCCGGGGCGGCGGATCTCTCCCTGGTGCCTCCCTGGGCGTGGCCGGTGCAGTATAGCCGAGCGGCGCAATGCCCCTGGTCGGTCAGTTCCACTGCATGCCGCGGAGCTGGTCCAGGTTGACGTTGCCGCCGCTCAGCACGCAGGCGACCCTGGTGCCGCGCGGTGCGCAGACCAGGCCGTGCAGCAGGGCGGCGACCGGGGCGGCCGCGGCGCCTTCGACCACCAGCTTGGCGCGCGACATGGTCCAGAGCATCGCCGCGAAGATCTCCTCGTCCGGCAGGGTCACGATCTCGTCGACGAACCGCCGCACCACCTCGAAGGTCGTCTCGCCGACGCGCTTGACCCGCAAGCCGTCGATGATGCAATCGACGCGGTCGAGCGTCACCACGCGGCCGGCCGCCACGCTGTCCCGCATGCCGGGCGCTCCCGAGGATTCGACGCCGACGATCCTGGCGCCCGGCCGAAGGCCCTTGACCGCCATCGCCACGCCCGAGATCAGGCCGCCGCCGCCGATCGGCACCACCACGACGTCGACCTCCGGCCAGTCGCGGACGATCTCGAGGCCCAGGGTCCCCTGGCCGGCGATCAGCTGCAGGTCGTCGAACGGGTGGACGTAGGTGAGGCCGCGCTCGCGGACCAGCTCCTGCGCCCGCTCGTTCGCCTCGTCCCAGATGGTGCCGTGCAGCACGACCTCGGCGCCGTAGCCGCGGGTCGCGGCGATCTTCGAAGGCGTCGCGTTCTCGGCCATCACCACCACGGCATGGATGCCATGGATGCGCGCCGCCAGCGCCACACCCTGCGCATGATTGCCGGCCGAAGAGCAGACCACGCCGCGGCGCCGCTCGTCCTCCGTGAGGTGGGTGAGCTTGTTCAGCGGCCCGCGGATCTTGTACGACCCGCCGCGCTGGAAGACCTCGGCCTTGAGCCGCACCTCGAAGCCGGTGAGCTCGCTCAAGGTCGCCGACGTGAGCAGCGGCGTGTGATGGATGTGCGGCGCGACGCGCCCGTACGCCGCGTCGAAGACGTCCAGCCCGAGCGGTAGAGTCACGGGACCGGCGGAGTCAGCGAGCGTCAAGCGAGGGGATTGATCCACTTGAGGCCGGGGAATCGCGAGAAATCGGCGTCGTTGGAATGGAGCTCCGCGCGATGTTCGATCGCCAGCGCAGCCAGGTGAGCGTCGACGGCGAGGCTGCCGGACGCTTGGGCATCGCGCAGCAGGCTGTCCACCAGGTCGAGATGCCGCGGTCCAGGGGTGAGGATCTCCACCTGTGGCCTCTCGAGCCAGGATCGGACATGTCCGATCGCGTCCTCCGCCGAGAATGGATCCGCCATCGCCACGCGACCCGTGATCAGGCGAACGTAGCCCAGCATCACCACCCAAGGCAGGCCCACGGGTCGGATGTCCGAGAGGCACGACTCCCACCACGCCTTGGCACGCGAGTGTTCGGGCGCGTCGTCGTTATAGGCATAGATGAGGAGATTCAGATCAGGGATGATCATTGCTTCGAGCGCCGGGCCGCTTCCTTGCGCATGAAGTCCTCCGTCTCCAGCTCGCCGTAGAAGCGGTTGAGATGAAGGATGTCGACCCCGGGGCGGAAGCCACAGGCCTTGGACTTGACCACGAACCGGGGAAGCGGAGGAGAAGGCTTCTTGCCGGTGTGCAAGCCCCGACGCAAAGTCTCGTTCAGCACTATCTTGAAGCTCTCGCCGCTGCGCCGCGCCTTCTCCCGCAGCTCCTTCGCCAGATCGTCATCCAGAGTGAGGGTGGTGCGCATGAAGACATCATGATGCTTCACCTGGCGCGAGTCAAGATGCCTGGCCTTCTGGTAGTGGGGCATCAGTGTAAAACCCCACGACCGGGCAAACAGGCTCCTGATGCTGGCGCGCGGGCGCTCCCGTGGCCGGCGCCAAGGTGCGCATTCGGAATGACCACACCAGGGAGGGCTGGCTCGACGGCAGCACCCGCA